>USPH01000035.1 GCA_900556515.1 uncultured Collinsella sp. | reverse complement strand
CGAGATCTGCGCATGTCTCGTGGGCTCGGAGATGTGTATAAGAGACAGAGAGGATGTAGCCGTTGATCACGCCAAAAGCCGCGATGTAGAGCGAACCCATATCGCCGCCGAGCTGGCCAAGCAGCGAGTTGGCAACGGTGTTGAAGATGAACGTGGCAGCCTGCACCAAAAAGAACGGGAAACCGATCTTGATGATCTGACCGCAGATGCCCATGTCGAGTTTGAGATCGGCGGCGCTGATCTGGAGCTGCGACTTCTTACCGCCGATGAACCAGAAGACACCGATGGCCCAGATACCGATGGAAAGACCGTAGTACACGCCGGCTCCCATAACGCCGAGCTTGAGCACAAACGTGGAAAGCGCAAGCCAGCAGATAGCGACGATGGCAGACACGGTCATGAGGTTAGCCTGGATCTGAACCTTCTCGTCCACACGCATGACGGCGGTGACCATCTGACCAATGACCGTGAGCGGCAGCAGCACGGAGAAAGTGCGCACGCCGGCAACGGTATCGGCCATGATGTCGGGCGTGGCGCCGAAGAATGCGCAGATGGGCTCGGTAAACACAGCCATCACCACAGCAAGCAGCACACTCACAATCGTGGTAAGCCAAAAGCCCTGGCTAAACGCCTTGCTGGCGCCCTTAATGTCGCCGGCACCCAAAAGATTGCCCACCACGGCGGGCACGCCGGTGCCAAACAGGTTGCCAAAGGCCAGGTTAATGTACTCGACCGACATGATGATCGAGACGCAGGCCAGGCCGTGTGCACCCAGGCCCCAACCCATCACGAGGCCCTCAAGGACCACCATGATAATCTGGGCGAGCATACCCTGGCCGGTGATGATGGTGTACTTGCGCACCAGGCCGGGAATCGGCTGCGAGGCAAGCTCACGCTCCTCCTCAACAGCGGCGGTTGCTTCTTCTGCCATTGTTCTCCCCTTTCCATGAGAGATTGATGAATGGATGAATGGATGGATGGATGGGCGGCGCGCACGGGCTGCGGCACCGCCCGGCGATGCAGCAGCCCCGCTAGGCCTCGTAGACCACCTTGCCGGCAATCATCGTGAGAGACGCCGTGGCCTCGAGGACCTCAGCCGGTTCGCAGTCAAAGAGGTTGCGGTCGAGCACACAGATATCAGCCTGTTTGCCGCATGCGAGCGTACCGATGCGATCCTCGGCATGCATGGCGTAGGCGCTGCCGTAGGTGTAGGCGCGCAGGGCCTCGGCCATGGTGATGCGCTCCTGCGGGAACCACCCTTCTGGGTTGGAACCGTCCTCGAGCATGCGGAAGACTGCGCCGTACACCTCCTCCATGGGCTCCAAGCCCACAACGGGGAAGTCGCTGCCCAAGTGCACCACGGCACCGCTTGCAAGCAGGCTGTGCAGGGGCCACGAAAGCGCTGCACGCTCGGGGCCCACGGCATCGTCCTTGGCAAGGTCAGCCATATCGAGCAGCATGTGCCACGGTTGCATGCCGGGGCATATGCCAAGCTCCGCGTAGCGCGGCAGATCCTCGGGCTGAACCGTCTCGTTGTGCTCCATGGAGTGGCGGCAACCCCGCTTACCATGCAAGCGCTCGCCCTCCTCAAAGCAATCAAGCACAAAACGCACCGAGCGATCGCCGATCGTATGGACGCGCGTGTCAACGCCCCATTCCTGCGCCCTGACAATCGCGGCACGGATGCGCTCTGGATCCTCCGCGGGCTCACCGCAGGTATCGGGCGCGTTGGAATAGGGTTCAAGCATCCAAGCGGTGTGGTCGGAGCACACGCCATCAAGAAACTGCTTAAAGCCGTGCCACTCGACCTGCGTACCAGGGAAGTTGTACTTGGCCTTGATTTGATCGAGCGTCATGCTCTCGTTCTCAAACAGATCGGTGTACAAAAAGACGCGCAGCGGCAATTCGTCCTTGGCATTAAGATCCGCAAGCACTGCATACGGGTTTTCCATGCTCACAAACGTAGGATTGACCATGCCGACAGTGGTGATGCCAAAGCTGTTAGCGCGCTTTGCCGTCTTGGTAAACGAAGCTTCCGCAACGTCCATCGCGGGATCGTAGACCTCATCCATAAAGAAGGAGCCGGCATTGTTGGAAAACACGCCCGTCAGGTTGCCGTCGGCATCCTTAAGGATCTTGCCGCCTGCGGGATCGGGCGTCTGCGAAGTCACTCCCACCTTGTTGATGGCACAGGTATTGGCGCTAAAGGTATGCAGGTCAACCTGCTGCAGGAAGACCGGGCGGTCGGAGATGTATTCATCGATCATCGCAGCCGTGGGCATCTCGGGGATATCCCACTGGAACTGAATGATTTGGCAGCCCAGAATCCACTCATTATCGGGATGGGCGTTCGCAAACGCTACAACACGCTCCATCGCCATCTCAAAGCTGGTGCAATCGATAAGGTTGACGGCAAAATCGGGGTCGGTCATAAACGCACCCTGAGCAAAATGCGTGTGCGAGTCAATCAGGCCAGGCATAACGAGCTGATCGCCAAAGTCGCGCACCTCAGTATCGGGGCCGATAAACGGCGCCAAGTGGGCATCGTCACCGCAGGCAACGATTCTTTCGCCACGCACGGCAACGCCGCCCTTAAACGGCTCGAGCCCATCGCCGGTAAAGACAGCGTTGCTCTTGATAACTACATCAGCCTTGTCCATGTGAGCCTCCTCAGGCATCTTTGGTTGCAACGCGGACGCACCGCCCGCGTGGGCACTCGGTTGGGAGCGTAGCGCTCCCGCATCGGCGCGTGCCTACAAGCCGTGCTCGGACGTCTGTCCCACGTCCGCGGCTTCGCGCTACACCCATTGATACACAGGGGCAAATCCGTGCCAAGGCCAGGGACCGCAAACGGTCAGTTTAAGCAGGTTTACACGCTTTACCTGCAGGTTTATTGTCTGAGATTATTACCGCGTCATTACGCCCAACGGCGTGCCCGCCCACACGGCAAGACCCGCATGCAAGGAAGAATAGGACTAGGGACTAGGAACGCCAAAAGGCATCTATGAGGTCATCTCGGTTGGAGACACCGCTTTTAACGTAGATGCGATGCAAGTGCGCCTTGACAGTGCCAGGGCTGATGACCAACTCGCTGGCGATGTTTTGGGCGTCGTCGCCCTTCAGCACCAGCGTGAGCACCTCCTGCTCGCGCCGCGACAGCTTATGGGCATCGGCATAGATCACAACGCGTGATGCTAGATCGTCCCCAGAGCGTGCGCTCTCGGCCGCTACGTCCTCATCGGCACGCGGATGACGGGCATACACGCGCAGGATATGGCTAAACTGGCAAAAGAGTTGGACCGCGCATACCACGAGCAGCACGTTTTCGGAGATATTGCGCTCGGACAGATACCACAAAAAGAGGCTGATGACGGGGTTTTGAGAGTCGGGGCGGCAGAGCAAAATCATGTAGGTGTCCTCGGCGATTACGCAAAACGCAAGAACGAGTGCCACCTTCCAAAAGAGCTTTGAGCGGTCGAGGTCGAGTTTCTCAACACGCGTGGCCCTGTGCCGGTAATGCCAGGCGGCATAGGCAAGACATCCTACATTGCCCAGGTCACGCGTGAGCCAAAAGAGATACTGCTGCATCTCTCCGGCAGCACCGCTGCGAGGCACCAGCACCAATTGCAAGATTGAAAACGGCACGATAGCAAGTCCAAGCATGCGCGACGTAGGCCTTTTGCGCAAGCGCGCAAACATCCACAGTACCACGCAGGCATAGATGGCAATACCGAGCACGCAGCGCAGCAAGGGGTGCTGCAACGGCTCGCTAAAGGTAACAGCGTAGTCGTATTTGAGCCGATTGTACTCGTCAAAAAAAATGACCGACATATCGAGCATGTAGAGCAAAAAGCCCGCCGCGGCCACCAGGCTGTCGCGACGGCGCGTCATGAGCCAAACCACCAATGCCACGGCACTGGTCACCAGAGCCACACCCATGATAATCGTGGTGTAGATATAGAACGCGAAACTCATGCCCGCCTCCCCTGTCTAGATGCCGTGAGGATGTTGACAGATTCTTTGCCGCAAGATTAGACTCACCGATTAAACGTACTGTATCGTTTAGATAAACAAGCTGTGTCTCACCGATGAAAGGAGATGCCATGGCGCCTATCGCACCGCTCAAAATACTCGTTGCCCCTGCCGCCAAGGCCATCGTCCACCTGTGCGACTCACTTACCTACAATGACGTCCCCTGTGTCGTCGAGGAACGTTCGGACAGCTGCCCCTATCTGGGCCACGTCCCCTTCTTTGCGCCTAAGCTCGTTTCCGATCCCGAGCACCGCGAACAGTAATCCAAGATGCACCAAGCGCTGCGCAACTCGCGGCGCTTACTGTTTTGGTGCAAAGTAACCTGACCCCCGTGCACCAACGCCGGGATTGTCGACGCTTCGGCCGCGGCGCGATATGAGGCGCGAAACCTCGCCCAATAACAGGCCAATCACTACGCCCGCGAGAATCGGCAACTTTGCCATCTCGGCAGGTGAGCTGTTGAGCGGCACAATCGTAGCAACAATCGAAAGCACGAGTTCTACCACCGGCACCGCAAGCGCTACCGCAAGCACCTTGCCCTCGAAGGGCGCGCGAAACACGCGCGGGCGGTCGTCGTATTTACGCAGGCGCCAAAACGCCGGGAACATCGGGATATAGCTCATGAGCAGAAAGACGACGTTCATCGAGAAGAAGACCCAAAAGACGTCGGAACCTTCACCCAGCGGAATCTGAAGTAGCAGCACCAAGCTGGCAAAACAACCGTTAATGAGTGCCGAGCCGTTGGGCATGCCGGTCTTCTTGGACACCAGCGCAAAGGGACGCGGCATGTTGCCATGGCGCGCGGCATAGCTCGCCACGTTGTTGACGCCAAAGCTCCAACAGATCATGTTGGCAAACAGCGTTACCAGAAAGGCCACGCCCACGACCATCGTCAGCGGGTGAGCGCGCCCCACCATGGCGGCAACCGCGTCCACAATGCCCGAATCGAGTGAAAGCTGCTCGGTGGGAACCGCGGCTCCAATACCGATGCCACAGATAATGTAGATCGCCGCGATGGCAACGCCACCGGCGATAACCGCCTTGGGGATATCGCGCGATGGGTTCTTCATCGTGCTGGCAAAGGTCGCGACCACCTCAAAGCCCATAAAGTTGAATAGGATGATTGAAAGATACGTCAGTGAGTTAGTGTCTCCCAGATCGGGGACAAATGTCTTAAACGACATATCGTTGGCAAAGCCGTTGTTGCAGGCAAACCAGATGCCGATGATTCCCACCACGGCGGTAATGAGCACCTTGATGACGGCGCCGCCATCCATGACCCAATCGGCCTCGGCCACCGGCTGCATTGCCATGACCGTGACGCCCCACACAAAGGCAAGCTCGATGGCAATTCGGACCCCAAGCGAAAATTCGATGCCCCATACCGCATTGATGACACTGGGGAACATGCAGGCGATACTTGCCACCCACAGTGGAAAGTTGACCCAATAGCACCAGGAGCAGCGTGCACACCAACGGTCTCCCAAGCCCAGGCGAACCCAGTCGTACAGGCCGCCCTCGGAATCGAACGCCGTACCGAGCTCGGCCACCACCAGGCCATAGGGAAGCAAAAACGTAATGATAAGGAAGATCCACCAGAAGAACTGCACGTTACCCATGGCAGATGCCGGAGCAGCCGCCTCGATGGTAAAGACAACGCAGATAACCGAGAGGATGACCTCGAACAGGGAGAACTTTTTACCTGCCATGGCACGCTTCCCCTACAGCAAAAAGGATGGCATCTGTACCGAAGGCGCAGCCCAAGGTAGGGTTGCAGGCCGCGTCACCGGTGCAGGTGCCATCCCAAAGAGAAGAGAGGATGCAATTGTTGGACCAACGCTCGCGGAACAGGCGCGTGTAGATAACGATACGCTGGTACATAGATACTCCGATCAAAACGGCCGCGATTGCGACCGGAATCTTTTGGCAATTGAAGACGCGTCTGACCTGGGATATTCAAGCGAACAATTGGCCTAACCCGCAATAAATCCCAGATCAGACGCGTACTCAATCAAAGAGGCGGGCACTCCGAAGTGGAGGCAACGGAGTGCCCAAAGAAAAACCCAGCCGACCAAGACATCGAATAAACCGACCATCAATGCCCCGAGATGGTCACGGTGCGATTCACCGACTGTCCGATTGATCGGCTGGGTTTCTGAGGTGCGGCAGATTGCCCTGAAAGAGGAGGGCATAGACCTTAAGGGTCATGCCCGACGATTGAAGGGCAAGGTGCCGTGCCTCGGGAAGACAGACAATTACGCGGACGGCTCCTGCTGAGTAATGCAGTGGATGTTGCCGCCACCGAAGACGACCTGCTCGGACTGAACGCCGACGCACTTGTAGACGCCCTCGCCCCAGACCTCGTCGTAGATCTTCTGGAGCGTGTCGACGGCCAGCTGGTCGTTCTCGTCGCCGTACTGCGGGACGATAACGCCGTGGTTGGTCACGAGGTAGTTCATGTAGGAGGCGATCAGCGGCTCGTCGGGGACGCGCGGCTCGGCGTTCTCGTCGGCGTCGATGGTGTCGCAGGAAGCCTGGTCCATGAACAGCGGGTTCACGGGCATGCAGAGCTTGTAGACCTTCATCTTGCGGCCCTTGGCGTCGACGGCGTTGGAGAGGGTCTCGTAGGCAGCGTGGCACTGCTCGTAGAACGGATACTCGGGATCGTCGGTCCAAATGCAGGCCATGACGCCCGGCGCGATGAACGTGGCGACGTCGTCGATGTGGCCGTTGGTCTCCTCGGGGTCGATGCCCTCCTTGACCCAGATGACCTTCTCGACACCCAGGTAATCCTTGAGGTGCTCGTCCATGTAGGCGCGAAGCTCCTCGCTCCAGGGCTCAAACTTCTTGCGGTACTTGGGCCAGATGGACTCGGGATCCTCTTCCTCCTCCAGAACCGCAGAGCAGGTGCGGCCCGGGGAAAGCAGGCACTGGTCGGTCACGACAAGGGTGCCCTCGCCGTCGACGGTGATGGAGCCGCCCTCGAGGATCATGTCGTCGGGACGATAGCGGCGGCAGCCGGAGAGCTCAGCCATCTTGAGGGCGATCTGCTCGTCCTTGTCCCACGGGAAGTACAGGCCGTCGACGAGGCCGCCGTAGGCGTTGAAGTGCCAGTGGTTGGCGCGCTTCTCGCCCTTGCCGTTGATGACGTAGGTGGCGGCAGTGTCGCGGAACCAGGCGTCGTCGGTGGTCATCTCGATGACGGTGACGTTCTCGTCGTTCTCGAAGACGGCCTTGCAGTTGGCGTAGTCGACCTGGTTGGCGCACATATAGACCGGGGTGAACTCGGAGATGGCGCGGGCGATGGCGGCATACTGCTTCTGGGCCGGCTTGGCGCCGTGGGCCCAGGTGTCGGTGCGGTGGGGCCAGCCCATCCACACGCGATCCTGCGGGGCGAACTCGGCGGGCATGAAGAAGCCGTCGGCCTTGGGGGTGGACTCGGACTCGGTGATCGTACGCATAAGATTTCCTCCAAATCGAACGATCGCTTGCTGCGGGCGGGTTACCCGCAGCCTAAAACCAAGAGATGGTAGGCGCCCGTTCCCCGGCAAAGGTCGGGGCGCCCGGTGCCGGTTTTCACGGAATCGCACCGGCAAGCGACGACGTAACCAAGTGCGCGGAGACAAAACGCACGAAGGATACGGAAGAGAGATTGGGGTGGGCGGTGGTTACCGGAGCTATCGCTCACACCCACCCCGGGGGAATGGTTAGCAAACCTGTCGCTTGGACACGCCTCCGAAGAGGCTAGAGTGCCCGGAGTCGGGAGCGACAAGCCCGACGAAGCGCGCGTTGGTACACGAGGAGGGTTGGAGCCCCAGAACCGGGTGCTCTAGTTCTCCTCGGCCTCGGCGGCCTCCTCAGCGAGACGCTGGGCTGCGAGCTCAGGGGTCAGACCCTTGTACTCGGTCTCGCGGCCCTTAGCGCTGACGACGCGGACGACCTCGCCGATGAGCACGAGCACGATGAAGATAACGATCATCGGGACCT
Organism: uncultured Collinsella sp.; assembly: GCA_900556515.1. GTDB lineage: Bacteria > Actinomycetota > Coriobacteriia > Coriobacteriales > Coriobacteriaceae > Collinsella. The sequence continues at coordinate 1,222 of USPH01000035.1, read as the reverse complement.
TGTCGCCAATTTCAGCAGCGGAGAACGGGATCAGCGTGGCAACGATGGCAAGAACCAGCTCGATGCAGGGGATGGCCAGCATGACCTTCATCATGGCGCCCTTAAACGGGAACGTGAAGATGCGCTCACGGTTGGGGTCGTTCTTACGAAGGTTGAGGAACGCCGGGAACATCGGGATGTAGGTCAACAGCAGGAAGACGACAGAGGTGCCAAAGAGCATCCAGAAGACACCGTTGGAGATGGTGTCGATGGGAACGAGCTGCAGGCACAGCACCAGGGAGGCAACGACAGCGTTGACCAGGTTGGCGCCGTTGGGCATGTCGTCATCCGAGATCATCGAGGCGAAGACCTTGGGCATGTTGCCGTGCTCGGCAGCGTAGCGAGCAACGGAGTTAACGCCGAAGGACCAAGCGGCCATATTGGCGAACAGGGTGATCAGGAAGGCGATGCAGATGACCTTAAAGATCATGGAGTCGCCCACCATGGTCTGGACTGCGACGATCATGCCGTAGTCGGGATCGATGGAGTCGGCCGGCACGGCGGCGCCGATGCCAAAGCCAGCGAACAGGTAGATCACGGCGATGGACAGGCCACCGACGATGATAGCCTTGGGGATATCGCGAGCGGGATCGGCCATGTCGTCGGTCATGGTGCAGATGACCTCGAAGCCCATGAAGTTAAAGATGATGATCGACAGGTAGCCGAGAGCGTTGGTGTTGGTGAGCTCGGGCAGGAAGGTGGCAGCGGACATGTCGTTCGCAAAACCGTTCTCCATGGCATACCAAATGCCCAAAGCGCCAACGATAACGGCAACGGCGACCTTGATGATGGCGCCACCGTTAAGGACCCACTCGGAGTCGGCCGCCTTGGAGCGGCCCATGAGGTAGACGATCCACACAAAGGCAAGATCGATACCCATCTTGGCGATCAAGTTGAACTCGACGCCAAAGACCATGCCCAAAATGTCGGGGAACATGGTAGCCAGCGAGGCGATCCACAGCGGGTAGTTGACCCAGTAGTAGTACGAGATGCGGGCGCCCCATTTGTCGCCCAGGCCATCGCGTACCCAGTCGTAAATGCCGCCCTCGCCGTCATAGGTGGTACCGAGCTCGGCGACAACCATGCCGTAGGGAAGCAGGAAGGTCAGGATCAGGAAGATCCACCAGAAGAACTGCTGGTTGCCAATGGCAGCAGCAGGAGCGGCGGCCTCGCAAACGAAGAC
>USPH01000034.1 GCA_900556515.1 uncultured Collinsella sp. | reverse complement strand
GGTATCGGCACCTGCAAAGGCGTGATCGGTTAGCAGCAGCGCGTCGTCGGCACCGCGGGCAATACAGTCGCGCAGCAGCGATTCGGTCGCGGGAATACCCATCGACACCACCGTCACGCGCACATCCATGCCAAAGCCGATAAAGTCGTCCTTGAGCGCTAGGGCACACTCCAGGGCGCTCGCATCAAAGGGATTGATGACCGCCTGCTTGCCATCGCGCACAATGGTATTGGTCTTGGGGTCCATTTTGACCTCGGTGCTACCCGGCACCGCCTTGACGCACACCACCATATGGAAATCGCTCATCTTCACGCGCCCCCCTTCTGGACGAGTTCATCCAAGAGCTTCTCCGAAAACAGGTTGCCGCGACCCAGCTGCCCGGCAGGATCGAGCTGGAGCTTGAGCCGTGCCGATTCGACCATGGCCTCGTGGCCGTACATCGTCTCAAGAAAGCCCGCCTTGATCTTGCCGACGCCGTGCTCGGCGGAGACGGCACCGCCCATAGCCGTAACTTCGGAGGCCCACTGGGCAAACAACTCGCCGCCGCGGCGGTAATCCTGCGCATCGCGCGGCAGGATGTTCGCATGCAGGTGGTTGTTGCCGATATGGCCCCACGCGGCGGACTCAAGACCGCTTTCGGCCAACGTGCGGCGATAGAGGGCAATCACATCGGCCAGGCGCGCGTTGGGCACCGACATGTCCGAGCCCAGCTTGGTGATGGTGGGGTCGGTGCGACGACGCTCGTCGATAAGCATATTGACGCTCTCGGGCACCGCATGGCGGAAGAATCGCTGGCACCCGCGATCGACCTCGGTGCGCGCGACCCAGGTCGCATCGTCGCTGCCGCCCGCAAGCTCCAATACCCACCCCAGGTGATACAGTTCCTCAGTCGCCTGGGCTTCATCATCGCAGTCGAGCTCCACGTAGACGCAGACCTTGGCCTCTTTGTCGAGCGCCGGCAGCGAGGCGAACGCCGTCGACTGCTCGCGCTGGCGACGTAGGATATCCAGGGCGCCCTCATCGAAATACTCGATGGCAGCCGCGTGGGACAGGACGGGGCGTACGGAATCGGTGAAGGACACGGCCTTGTCTTCGCTATCGAAAAAGCAGCTCACGCCCCAAACGACCGCAGGCGCCTCCTGCAGGGTAATCTCGAGCTCGGTGATAACGCCAAGCGTTCCGCAGGCGCCGATAAAGAGGTCGATGGCGTCCATATCGTCCGCAACATAATAGCCCGAAGCATTTTTGGTCTTGGGCATGGTGTAGGCGGGAAGATCAAGCTCGAGTGCACGGCCTTCCGTTGTCACGAGCGAAAGGCGACGACCCTGCGCAAAAACCTCGCCACGCTGAAGCTCGACCAGGTCGCCATCGGTCAGCGCGACGTGAAGACCTGTGATGTGGGGGCGCATGGGGCCGTAAGCGTAGCTACGGGCGCCAGAGGCGTTGCATGCCGCCATGCCGCCCAGGCAGGCAGATGCCTCGGTGGGATCGGTAGGAAAGAATTGCTCGGGGGCTTCCTGGAATTCCTCGTAAGCCTTAAGCGATGTCTGGTCCCAGCCTGCGGTCGGAAGCACCTTCTTGCCCAGTTGCTTGCGCAGCTCCGAGAGCACAACGCCCGGCTCCACGCGCAGCAGAAATTGGCCTTGTTCATCGCGGCGAAGGCCCAAGTAGCGATTCATACGGGAAGTATTGAGGATATGCCCGCCGTGGGGCACGGCACCGGCGGCAAGGCCGGTTCGGGCGCCCTGAACCGTTACCGGGACACGCTCGGCATGGAGCTTTTCCAAAATGGCACGGACCTCGTCTTCCGTTGTCGGAAACGAGATGCTCGAGGCCTCGCCCGATGCGCGAGACTCGTCGCGACCATACTCTTCGAACTCATCGGTGAAGGGTTTGATGGTTGCAGACACGCGAACTCCCCCTTTAGCTAACTACAGTATTTGCAGGGAGATGTTACCGCATCGTTTCGTCGACGTGTTCGAGACCGTCTCCATAATTGGCGATTTTTACGTTCGTGCAATTCGGCGAGCGGCTTGATTTCCTCGGCAGACGATGCTTTTGACACATATGGCCCCGCCGTCGCCGACCGCGCGATTGTCGCTTGAAAAAAGTTGGAGTATTTTTTGCCGCCTTTTACCTGCGGAGACGCCAATCCGTCAAGCATTTGGTCAGAAATTGGTCAAGTAGCGGCTGATACGGTCGGCGTCGACAGCCAAAACCGATAGAAGTTTTTGCCCAGAAGCAGGGAGGTTCCCATGGCATATTACTGGCCCCAGTACGGCATCGCCATCGAAGTCGACGACGATCCCCATCTCCTGCCTTTCGACGAAGAGGCATTCCCCGATACGACGGTCTACCACGTTACCACCGATGTGATCTGCGACCCCGAGTCGTTCTCGGCGCTCGCCCACCACATCGCGCATATCCACGACATCGAGCTCCCTCCCGACTTCGAAGAGCTCGTCTACTCGCGCCGCCTGATGCTTCAAATGCTCTTTGGAGCGGACCCGTCCACCTTTGCGCGCATCTATACCGCCAAGGATGCCGCATGAGCGCGAAGAAGCCACCCCGCTTTGCAGGCCTGGGTCGTCGCAAGAAGCTCATCGTTGCCTGCTTGGCCATCGTCTGCGCCCTTGTCGCCGTAGGACTATACGCTTGGCAGTCGCAGCCCGTACCCGAGGCGGGCGCTTCGGTTACGACGGCCGAGGGCAAAACGCGTCAGGAAATCCAAGATGAGCTCGACGCCATCGTCCGCGACAACATGATGACGATTTCGGTCGCACCGGTCGCTCAGCTGCAGGAGGACGGCAAGCTGCGCGTCAACGTGCAAAACGTCCAAGACAATAAATTTCCCCAGCGATTCCGCGTCATCCAAAACGACGAGACCATGTACGAATCCGGTGTGGTCGAGACCGGCAAGACAATCGAAACGTGCCCCGCCGGCGACATCAAAGAAGGCGAGGCGTACATCGAGATCCAGGCACTCGATGCAAAGACCCTCGACAGCCACGGCAATCCGACACGTGTCAAGGTACGGGTTGAGCAAGCCGAGAACTAGCTTTCCGGCCGACGCGGCACCGCACGCGATTCACCAGCATTCGTCCAATCATCGCGGGGACGGCCCGCGGCGAATAGAAAGGAACGACCATGGACATCACCAGGAATATGAACGGAGCCAGAGCGCTCGTCGTGGGCGCAGGGCTCGCGCTCGCGCTCGCAATGGGCGCCGCCCCGACGCCAGCTATGGCAGCCGGGCGCGTTGGAACCACGAAGGTAATGGTCAGGACCGAGATCGACAACGTTGAGTTCAAAGTTCCGACGGTTATTCCCTTCGTCGCCAAGGCCGACGGCACGCTTCAGGGCCCCTCAGAAGACGCGACCACCATCGACAATCATTCGGCCTACGGCATCCATGTCACCAACATGAAGATCGACGCCATGAACACCTGGACCATTGCCGCCGACGCCAAGGCCGGAACCGCGCAGAACTCCATCGACTTTAAGGTCGGCCCCGACGGCGCGCTCCAGAACGCCAGCGCCGCAATGCAGGGAACGGGCCTCGATCTTTCCAAGAATGCAGCCTTCGACATGGGCTACCAGGGCATTGCCGGTGGCACGGACAAAATTAAGCTCAAGACAAGCGGAAACGTCGCCCGCGTCACGCGCGACATCTTCCGCGTAACCGGCGAAGGCGATCAGGTTGCAACGATCACCTGGACGGTCGAGCCCGGTGCGCACACGGCATAAGGCCGTCGCCCTGGCCGCCGCCGTCAGCATCCTAGCGTTTGGGCCAGCCATGGCCTTTGCCCAGCAAGAACAGGCGCAGGCCGCCACGCAAGTGACGGTCGACCTCTCGGAGCTCGACCGCGGCGACCGCGAGGAACCGTTGGCGCAGACAGGCGACAGACGATGGCTCTTGGCAGCAGGCGCCACAGCAGCAGGCGCGGGGACCGCCGGACTCGGCCTGCACATCAAACGCAGCCAGAAACAAAACACGGACAGGCCGCACTAAATTAGCTAAGGAGACCCCATGGCATCGAAGAACCTTTTGCCCGTCGTCGCACTCTGCGGCGCGCTCGCAACCGGAACGCCTGTCACCGCTTGGGCGACTCCCGTCATGGCAGGCTCCTTACCAGCAGCCCTAAGTTCCGCACCAAATCCGTCGAGCGCCATTGCGTGCAAGCGTTTTTCGATCGCACAGGCCGCGATCTCAACCTCGGGATGCCTTCGTCGTAATACGGACGGCTCGATAGTCGTGGATATCAATCGTTCGAACAAGGCAAACGGCTCCCAGGCGGGGTGCGCCGTCTGCACGTGGCGCTCGGTTGTGCTCGATGCAGATGGCGATCCATGCAATTTAGAGCTGCGCATCGACATCGCTTCGGTCGATGACTCGGCGAACGGAGCGAAGGTCGCCTTCGACGGTACGTTTTTCGAGAAAGGAGGCGGTATATGTTTGGGCTGCGCCGCCGCGAATGCAGACGATGCGCAGCCCACCCTCTCATTCACGGCATCGTTGCGGCTGACCAAAGCCGACACCGATGCCATCGCGGCGGGAGAAGCGTCCCTGCTATTCTACGCCGTCAGCACCAAAGACACAGACATTCATTTCGAGAAGTCGACCGGATCGCTCAGCCTTACGCGTGGGACGGAGGCAGGCCCTATTGAAATCGATGCCCACGCGCAAAGCAGGCAACGCATTCTTGCCGACCCGGCGCTTCTCGAAATGGAGTGGAGCGGATCCGGAGCCATCGGAATTCTCCCCTCCGCGTTTGACGCCAAGACGCTCCCCCCAAACGACGAACCCATCAACGCAACCATACAAGAAGAGAGCGCGGACAAAGAAGCAGGTGCGGGCGACACGCCGTCGCCGACAAACAGCGTCCCAGCTTCTTTCGAAGCGCCGAATGAGCCCGCTGCCGATCCAAACGATCCCGAGTTCGCGGACAGTCTGGGGCTTGCTGATCCTCAAGAGATCGATGAAGGTAACTGCTGCGTGCTTGCCGCGCTCGACCACACGGAGGTCATCGACGCTGCGAACATCGAAGTTGCCGCCGCCAATCAGCCCGTCCGCAAGTCGGCTATCATCGCATTTCCTGAATCCATCGAAGTCGTCTTTTTGCCATCGGGCGAGGTCGTGGCCCCAACACTGCTCACCTTGTTGGGCGCCAAGAATACTCGAAACGAAATTAAAAAGGTCACGGTTGTCGACCCTGCAACCACCGCCAAGCTGCGTCTATACGCCGTTGCTCCAGACGGAGGCAAGACCTTGGAATTCGATGGTGACACACTCCTAGCCTGGCGACGTCTGGACATTATGCAAGACGTCTCGTATCAGATCGAACTCGAAGGGTTTGATCGTGCCCGCGATGCCAATATCATCGCCGCGGCTATTGAATCCCCACAGCGGCTTATGACACTGCGCTTTGAATACTATCCCTATGTCCCGACAACCACCTGAGGCTTAAATGCTGCACATCATTCCTAACACCACTTATATAACGTATTAGATGAGTCGCGATGTGCCTCGCATTTCGTTCTGCTACGATTGCCACGTTGGCATCAATACAGGAGGGCTCATGCCGGGCTTGGGAACAATCATCAACGTTGTGCTTTTAGTTGCGGGCGGTCTTTTGGGATTAGCGGGCGGCCGCTTCATCACACCGCGCATCCAAGACACGCTCATGAAAGCATCGGGGCTGTGCGTCCTGTTTATCGGCCTTGGCGGCACCATGCAAAAGATGCTCCTTATCGATGGGAAGGCGCTAGCGACCACCGGCACCACCATGCTCATCGTCTCATTTGCGCTCGGTTCGCTCATCGGCGAGGCCGTCAACTTGGAAGCCGCCATCGAGAACCTTGGCGAATGGCTCAAGCGCAAGACCGGCAGTGAGGGCGATAACGAGTTCACCAACGCTTTTGTCTCGACTTCACTCACCGTGTGTATCGGCGCCATGGCAATTGTGGGATCGATCCAGGACGGCCTGCTCGGCGACTGGTCAACGCTTGCCTTGAAAGGCGCATTGGACTGCATCATCGTCTGCACCATGACGGCGTCGCTCGGACGCGGCTGCATCTTCTCGGCCCTGCCCGTCGCCGTGTTCCAGGGGACGATCACGTTGTTTGCCGGCGCGCTCTCCCCCATCATGACTACGGCAGCCCTCGACAGCCTTTCGCTCGTAGGCTCCATGCTCATCTTCTGCGTCGGCGTCAACCTCATCCGTCCCCAGACCTTCCGCACGGCCAATATGCTCCCCTCCGTCGTCATCGCCGTCATCTACGCCCTCCTGTTCTAAATCTATCTACGCAGCAGTATCTCGAACACCTGTTTGATGCTGTGCTATGATATGAGGTCACCGAAGCTGCGTTAGGAGAGGAGAAGCGGTGGCCGACCAGGACATCAAGATGCTCATCGAGCGCATTATGGCCGAGGCCCGGACCCACCAGTCCGCCCGTTTCTCACATGAAGTCTACGCAGACGAGCCGATTCTCAAGACCGGCCGACAGATGCAGAATTTCCTTCCCGACCAGTACCGCAAGATGCGCGAGATATCGCGCTGGCAGGATGACCCCAAAGGCGGTGCAGGACGCTGGCTTTCGGAAGCCGAGCTCTTCTACCGCCAAGGCCTGCTGATGGCCGACTTTGAGGACGATTGCCCCTATAACGGTACGTTCAAGTCGTACTTCCCAACCTACAACGCCATGAGCGATCGCCAGCTGCGCGGGTACTTTACCTGGCGCGCACGGGTACGCCGCGGAACCGTCGAAGAAACGTCTACGTCCTTTGCCTTCCTGTATCTCTATGAACTGATCTGCGGCATTGGCGTAGATGACCCGCTCGATGGTTTTAGCAAGATCAAGGCCTTTTGGGATGCTTATCGTGCCTTCGAGCCCGGCATCGACCGGTTTGCACGCGTGTGGCTGCAGGATTACGCCGTGTTCCACGGGCTCGATCCCAAGCTGCTTCGCGACTCCAAAACCGTCATGTTCGATAACGCCCTTATCGAGCTGCGGCGTGCGGTTCGAGACCTTGCGCCTGCACCGGAGCCGTCCGGGCAGGCCCCCAAACGTCGTAAATCCTCTGAGCCGATCCTCCCCCTTCCGCCCGACGAGGCGCGCGAGGAGCGACTCATGGCCGCCATCAACGCCCTCTCCACGTACAACCCAAGTAACTCGCGGCTCGACCGCAGCCACCACCGCGATCTGCGCCACGTGGCGTGCGCCGTGTATGTCCGTATGGCGCGCTACTATGACACGCACCGAAAGACCGGCATCGTGGCGAGCTTATTTGGGGAGGAGACGGCCATGCCCTACACCATGTTTGCCTCGGCCGTATTCTTTGCGCCCGAGCGCCACGAGGACTGCAAATACCGCCTGGATCCCATCCATATCTACCGTTGCCAAAACGGCTTTTGGGAATGTATGCGTATCCACGGTAGTAGGCAAAAGAGCAGCAAGCTCGGTGAAATGATGCGCGCCTGCGACCAACGCCTGCGCCTGGCGCTGGACCCCGCCCATCCCCTTAAGGAAGAAAAGGTCCCCAAATATCTGGCCAAGATTATCGATGACGAGATTGTGGCATGGCTTTCATGGGATGCCGCACACCAGCCCGTCAAGATCGATATCGATCTGAGTCAGTTGGGGCACATTCGGAGCGCCGCTGCGCAAACGCGCGAAGCACTTTTAATCGACGAAGAGCGCGAGGACGATGTGCCTGTGGGAGCCGAGACAGCGAACTCAGGGCAACCGGAAGCCGAGCCCGTAGCCGACGCGATTGTCGAGGCGGTCGCGGCACCCATTCGGCAGGACGAGACCGACGAGCCAACCATATCCACCGAGCAGTTTGGTGTCGTGGCACCGCTTCTCGCGCCGACGCCCGCGTTCGCAGCTGTTGCGCCCGCTGACGCCACGAACGAACTCACACCCGCCGCAGACGCCTATCTCCGCGCGCTGCTCGAGCACAACGCAGTACAGGCGGAATCGGCGGTAGTGCAATCGGGACAGAGCGAGGACATGCTCGTCGACAGCATCAACGAGGCGCTCTTTGACCTGGTGGGAGACACCGTTATCGAATTCGGCGCGGCAGGGCCGCAGATTATCGAGGACTACGAAGCAGACGTGAGAGGATACCTAGACCATGAGTGATACCACATCCGCAGCGCCCCGCGTACCCAAACGCGTCGCCGCCGTCATTCTCAACTCACTCAAGGGCGGCGTGGTCCCACGCATCGGCCTTCCCTACATCACCGTAGGGCGCGAGGTCGAGATCCGCGCCCTGCTCACCGATTTAAGTCTCATCGCCGACGGTGGCGCGAGTTTCCGGTTTCTGGTCGGTCGCTACGGCGCAGGCAAGAGCTTTTTGCTCCAGACCATCCGCACGCACGCCATGGGTGAGGGATTCGTCGTCGCTGATGCCGACCTATCCCCTGAGCGCCGCCTGCAGGGCGGTCAAGGACAGGGCCTTGCCACCTACCGCGAGCTCATCCGCAATATCTCGACCAAGACGCGCCCCGAGGGCGGTGCGCTCAACCTTATTTTGGATCGCTGGGTCGCCTCGTGTGCCGACGTCGACGAGTCGGTCGTCAATGCCCAACTGGCCCCGCTCGAGGAGATGGTCCACGGCTTCGACTTCACCCGCATGCTCCGCCGCTATCGCATGGCCGTATCCGAGGGCGATGAAGAGGCTATGAGCCGCGTGACCAAATGGATTCGCGGCGAGTACCGCACCAAGAGCGAGGCACGCGCTGAGCTGGGCTCCTCGACCATCATCAGCGATGACGACTGGTACGACTACGTTAAGCTCATTGCACGCTTTTTGGTCTGCAGCGGATACAAGGGCATGCTGGTGCTCATCGACGAACTCGTGAATCTGTACAAGATTCCCAACGCGATCACGCGCCAATACAACTACGAGAAGATCCTGACTATGTACAACGACACGCTCCAGGGCAAGGCGCAGTACCTGGGCATGATCATGGGCGGCACTCCAACCTCCATCGAAGACCGCCGCCGAGGCGTGTTCTCCTACGAGGCCCTGCGCAGCCGACTCGCTCAGGGCCGCTTTGCGCGCGAGGACCTTAAGGACATGCTCGCGCCCATCATCCGCCTGCAGCCACTCACCTATGAGGAGTTGCTGGTGCTGATCGAAAAAGTCATGCAAATTCACGCCGGCTACTTTGGCTGGTCGCCCACGCTTACCGAGAACGACTTGGTGGACTTCCTCAAGATCGAGTTCGGTCGTGTGGGAGCCGACACGCATCTGACGCCGCGTGAAGTCATTCGTGACTTTATCGAGCTGCTCGATATCCTGTC
>USPH01000033.1 GCA_900556515.1 uncultured Collinsella sp. | reverse complement strand
GCGCATGTCTCGTGGGCTCGGAGATGTGTATAAGAGACAGACTTAGTTGAAGAGGGGTTTTATGGCTGATAGGTAGTCTTTGGCTACGTCCTCTTTTGGGGCTTGGAAGTTGTGCCAGGCCCACCATTGGACCATTCCTACGAAGCTTGAGGCTATGTGGTGCAGTAGGAAGCTTCGGTCCATGGTGCCGGCGGGACCGTTTGGGTCGGTAGGGACGGTTTCGGCTGCTCGTGACATGATGGTCTTGCGGAGACAGTCGGCGAAGACGCGTGAACCGGCGCCGGCTACCAGTGCCCGTACGCCCTGACGGCGCTCCCAGAGGTTGTTGAGGATATGCTCGACTTGTACGAGCGGATCATCGAGCGGTGTGCCATCGTCGTCGAGGGCGTGGGTGCAGATGTCGCTCACGAGTTCGGACAGTAGGTTGTCTTTGCTCTTAAAGAGACCGTAGAATGTTGCGCGGCCTACGTGAGCGCGCACGATGATGTCGCCGACGGTGATCTTGCCGTAATCCTCCTCGCGAAGGAGCTCGGAGAACGCTGCAACGATGGCAGCGCGGCTTTTTTCTTTGCGGGCATCCATGGCTATGCATCCACGTGAACGAGTAGACAACGGAGCGTGCCGGAGCAACCCTCGTAGGGGCGCTTGCCGGCGCCGTAGCCGACGGCTTCGATGTGGTAGCGTGCCGGCAGGTGCTCGGACGTGCGCAGCGCGGTGACGATGGCGGCGCCCGTGGGCGTCACGAGCTCGCCAGCGACCGGTGCAGGCGTGAGGGCGATATTGCCCGCCTGGCACAGGTTGACGACAGCGGGGACGGGAATGGGCATAAGGCCGTGGGCGCAGCGAATGGTTCCGTGGCCTTCGGAGAGCGACTCGACCACGATGTCCTCAATACCTAGGTCATCGAGGCAGATGGCGACAGAGCAGACGTCGACGATGGAATCGACGGCGCCTACCTCGTGGAACATGACGGTCTCGGGCGTTTTGCCGTGAGCCTTTGCCTCGGCAGCGGCGAGTACGGAAAAAATGGCGAGGGCGCGACGCTTGGCGCCATCGCTTAGCTGCGAGCCGTCGATGATAGCAGTGACGTCCGCCAAAGAACGGTGGTGATGGTGATGGGCGTGATGGTGGTCCTCGTGGCCATGGCCATGGGCCTCATGGTCATGCTCGTGGCAGTGCTCGTGTTCGTGCTCGCTATGGTCATGATGGTGGTGCTCAAGCTCGTGCGTGTGTTCGGCAGCTGCTTCGTTGCCGTAGAGCCAGGCCATATCGTGATCGTGGTTCTCGAGCTCCTCTGCAAGCTGGACGTCGAAATCGCAGGCGTCGATGCCATGCTTGTTTGCACGCGTGACGGCAATCTCAAAGCCGTCGACCGGCAGCGTGGCGAGCTCTTCGCGCAGGTGCTCCTCGCTGGCGCCCAGGTCGAGCAGGGCCGCGACGGTCATGTCGCCGCTGATGCCCGAGGTGCCGTCGATGATAAGCGTGTGCTGATGGTTGGACATGAAATGCTCCTTAACGGGCGCGAGGTGTGCCGGCGCTCAGATGATTGATAAGACTTGCCTGGTAGGCGGCGCCAAAGCCGTTGTCGATATTGACGACCGAAACGCCGCTGGCGCAGGAGTTGAGCATGGCGAGCAGCGCGGCTACGCCACCAAAGCTCGCGCCGTAGCCCACGCTGGTGGGAACGGCAATGACCGGACAGCTCACCAGACCGCCGATAACGCTCGCCAGGGCGCCTTCCATGCCGGCGATGGCGATGACCACCTGCGCCTGGGCAAGTTCCTCGGCATGAGCGAGCAGGCGGTGCAGGCCGGCGACACCCACGTCGTAGAGGCGGTCGACCTCGTTGCCGTAGAACTCGGCCGTCAGTGCCGCCTCTTCGGCGACGGGCAGGTCGCTCGTGCCGGCGCAGGCGACGACAACGCGTCCGTTACCGGTGGGGGAGGGCTTGCCACCCACCAGGGCGAGCTGGGCGTTCGGGGCATATCCCAGGTCGATGTCGTTGCCGAGAAGCTCCGAGGTACGGGCTGCTTTTTCGCTGTCCAGGCGCGTGACCAGGATGCGCTCCTGACCGGCATCGCGCAGCGCTTCGATAATGGCGGCAATTTGCTCGGCGGTTTTACCGGCGCCGTAGACAACCTCGCCGGCTCCCTGGCGCACCCCGCGCGAAAGATCGAGCTGCGCAAAACCCAGATCGGCGGTTGGCGCCGTCTGGAGGCGCGTGAGGGCGACTGCCGGGGCAACTGCTCCGTCGGCAACATCGCTCAGCAATTGCTCAAGATCTCGCTTATCCATATAAGTTCCCTTCGACGGTGCAAAGTCTAGCACTCAAGGGCAAGTTTCCGAACATTAAGATAAAATTGTTCGGAAACTAGACATAGAGGAATTGATTCTGCTGTTAGACGGATCGACTAGTCACGCAGGATGATGTCCATGGCGAGCATCAGGTTGCGTTCGTCGATGGCAAACGGGGCGGCTTCGCGCGTCTTGGGCTTGGCACAAAACGCGATGCCCGTGCCCGCGGCCTGAATCATGGGGATGTCGTTGGCGCCGTCGCCGATTGCCACGGTATGGGCCATATCGACACCGCACTCAACCGCCCAGTCCAGCAGCTGGATGAGCTTGGATTCCTTGGTCACGATGTCTGCCGCCAGCTTACCCGTGAGCTTGCCGTCTACGACCTCCAGACGGTTGGCCAGGCAAAAGTCGATACCCGCGGCAGCCACGATCTTGTCAGCGACCTCGTGGAAGCCTCCGCTTACCACGCCGACCTTCCAGCCCTTGCTGTGCGCCGAGCGCACAAGCTCCAGCGCGCCGGGGGTAAACGTCACACGCTCAAAGGTGCGCTCGAACACACTCTCGTCCAAGCCGGCAAGCAGCCCCACGCGCTCCTCGAGCGCCTGCTTAAAGTCCAGTTCGCCGCGCATGGCGCGCTCGGTGATCTGCGCAACTTGCTCGCCTACGCCGGCTTCCTCGCCCAACAGGTCGATGACCTCCTGGTTGATGAGCGTGGAGTCGATATCCATAACGATGAGGCGTGCGGTCATGACGGGCCTTTCCGAGCGCAGTTGTGTTGGGGCACATTGTCGCACGCGGCGCGCCTTGGCGACGGCCAGGCCGCGTCAATTGTTTCGTCTCCGTCAAGTCTTTGGACAAGAGCTACTTTTTCGCGGCACATCGACGCGGGTGCGATAAGATAGAACGCCATGTCTGGCTGCGCGGTTTACGCAGGCTGGGCAAATCTGTACGACGCCGCCCGGAACGACACGGGGCGGCACAGATCCATAAAGGAGGATCACTGGTATGAGCCAGACCCGTCCCATCGATGAGCATTCCATGCACACCCGTACCTGCGGCGAGCTTCGCTTCGAGAACGTGGGCGAAGAGGTCACCCTCACCGGTTGGGTGAGCCGTCGCCGCGACCACGGCGGCCTTATCTTCTGCGACCTTCGCGACCGCGAGGGCATCACGCAGCTCACCTTCGACCCCGAGCACTCTGACGGCGACGCCTTTAAGATCGCCGAGACCATGCGTCCCGAGTGGCCCATCAAGATCCACGGCGTCGTGCGCGCTCGTGGCGAGGAGACCACCAACACCAAGCTCGCGACCGGCGAGATCGAGGTCCTGACCGACCACGCCGAGGTGCTCAACACGTCTGTCACCCCGCCTTTCCAGATCGAGGACGGCATCGAGACCAGCGAGGACACCCGTCTGCGCTATCGCTATCTGGACCTCCGCCGTCCCGAGATGATGGCCAACCTCAAGCTGCGCTCCGACTTCACCTTTGCCATTCGCGAGGCGCTGCACAACCGTGAGTTCATGGAGGTCGAGACGCCCTCCCTGTTTAAGTCCACGCCCGAGGGCGCTCGCGACTTCATCGTTCCCAGCCGTATCCAGCCGGGTAACTTCTACGCCCTGCCGCAGTCCCCGCAGCTCCTGAAGCAGCTGCTTATGGTCGGTGGCGTCGAGCGCTACTACCAGGTTGCCAAGTGCTTCCGCGACGAGGACCTGCGTGCCGACCGTCAGCCCGAGTTCACCCAGGTCGATATCGAGATGTCCTTCGTGGACCAGAACGATGTCATGAGCGCGCTCGAAGAAGTCCTGTCCGATGCCTTCGGCCGCATGGGCGTCGAGATGCCCACGCCGCTGCGTCGCATGAACTACTGGGATGCCATGGACACCTATGGCTCCGACAAGCCCGATACCCGCTATGGCATGCACCTGGTCGACCTGACCGACATCTTCGCCAACTCCAAGTTCAAGGTCTTTGCGACCGCCGCAAACGAGGAGGGCTCTGTCGTCAAGGCCATCAACGCCAAGGGCGCCGGTGCCTGGGCACGTGCCAAGATCGATAAGCTCGCCGGCGTGGCCTCCACGTTTGGCGCCAAGGGCCTGGCATGGATCGCCTTCCGCGAGGACGGCTCCATCAACAGCCCCATCGTCAAGTTCTTCTCGGACGAGGAGATGGCCGCTCTGCGCGAGCGCATGGACGTCGAGCCCGGCGACCTTGTGATGTTCGCCGCCGGCCCGCGCCTGCTCTCTGACGAGATCCTGGGCGGTATGCGTTCGCACATGGCCAACGCCCTCGAGATCAAGCGCGAGGGCCACGACTTCCTGTGGGTCGTCAACTTCCCGCTGTTCCACTGGGATGAGGACCGCAAGGCTTACGCTGCCGAGCACCAGCCCTTCACTCTGCCGACCGAGACCGACATCGCCAAGATCGAGGCCGATCCGCTGGCAGCCGGTTCGTGCACCTACGACTTTGTCATGGACGGCTTTGAGGCCGGCGGCGGCGGTATGCGTATCCACAACGCCGAGATGCAGATGTCCATGCTCAAGCTCCTGGGCTTTACCGAGGAGCGTGCCGAGTCTCAGTTCGGCTTCCTCATGGAGGCACTCAAGTTTGGTGCGCCCCCGATGGGCGGTTTCGCTCTGGGCCTGGACCGCGTGTGCATGCTGCTCACCGGTTCCGACTCCATCCGTGACGTCATGGCGTTCCCCAAGACGGCCAGCGGCTCCGACCTCATGTCGGGCGCCCCGAGTGCCGTTAGCGGCGCCCAGCTCAAGGACGTCAGCCTGCGCCTGATGTAGGCAAGCGGCTACATATTGCCCGTAACGAGGGAAGGACGCGTGCCTTCCCTCGTTTTTTATGTCGTGACGTCATGGTTTGGAGGCTTGCCGTCGTGCGCCGGGAAACTACAACCCGGAATCTGCGTCCAGAAGGGGTCGCGCTTTCCCAAAGGGGGGTCCTCTGGGAAAGCGCGACCCAGAATTCGGCAAAATAATGGGGCAGGCTTTCCGCAACAACTGTCTGGCAGAAAGCCTGCCCCAGTTTCTTATAGCGAGTCTCTCTGGATCAGCTGCATGTGCATCACGGAGGTGGTAGGCTCGGCACCCTTGATCATGTCGAGCGCAATGTTGGCGGCCATGTGGCCTTCTTCGCGCAGGGGCTGGCGGACGGTCGTGAGCGCGGGGACGCAGCGCGTCGCAATCTCGTGATCGTCGAAGCCGACGACAGAAACGTCCGCAGGAACGGATAGGCCTGCCTCGTTGAGTGCGGTGATGACGCCAGCCGCGATACGGTCCGATCCGCAGAGCACGCCATCGAAAGCAATCTTGCGCGCGAGAATCAGGTGCATGGCCTGATAGCCGTCTCCGCTGTTCCAGCCGGTATAGATAACGTTTGCGTCTGGGAGGTCTTCGCCCAAGACGGCGCGGTAGCCGCGCAGGCGGTCGGCAACAGCGGGGTTGTCTTGCGGTCCCAACACGGCGACGATATCTTTGCGCCCGCGATCCTTCATGGCGAGTGCCGCAAAATGTCCGCCCTCTTCGTCGTCAGAGTAGACCGTCGAAAACACATCGCGATAGGGGTGGCCCTCGAGCTGGCCGCACAACACGGTGGGTACGCCCAGCTCGCGCAGCACCTCGAGCAGCTCGCTGCCTTTGTAGGGAGAGACGTCGATCACGGCGTCGAACGAGCGGCGCTCAAAGTGCTCGCGTGCGCGGTTGCGCTCATGCGTAGAAGACGCCTGCAAGATAACGGGCAGATAGGACGACTCCGACAGTTCCTCGGTAATGCCGCTCAAAAACTCGCTATAGGTGGGGTCGCTGAAGAGTTCACTCAGAGGCTCGGTCACGAGCACGGCGATGATTTCCGTGCGCCCGACAGCGAGCGCTCGGCCACGAGCGTTGGGGACAAAATTGACTTCCTTGGCCGCCGCGCGGACGCGCTTTTTGGTTTCCTCGCTAATGCGGGGCGAATCGTTGAGGGCGCGCGATGCCGTGGAGCGCGACACGCCGGCAGCTGCGGCAACCTCGGCAAGCGTAGGTGCGGTGCGAACTGGTTGGGTCATGGCGTCTCCTGGAAAATGCGGTCGATGTTGTCACTGATACGGGCTAGTGCGGATACAGCTTACTATAGTGCGCCTGAACAGCGTTCATGATATCCGGTGACCGGTGTCGTTTTGCAACCAAGCCGAAATCGAATACGTCTCGTGTGGGTGAGATATCAGCGGGCGTGGAGGTTGCCTACGAGCTTAAGAACGATGTCTTGTGCTGAGTTTCGATACTCAGGGTGACATAAGTGTTGCGATTGTACAACCGGTTGCACCGTTAACCCGGCCAAATCGACCGTTCAGCGGACAACCGGTTGCACAGTTTTTTGCATCGCCCGTAAGATAAGGACAACCGGTTGCACAAGAATCACTACGATGATGAAGGAGCATCACCATGGACGCCATTAACGATTGGGAAAACCAAGCGCTCACCCACAGGAACCGCCTGGCACCCCATGCGTACTTTATGGGTTACGAGACTGCCGATCTCGCTGCAACGTACAGCCGCGAGCTGTCGCGCGGGTTTGTCCAGCTGTCCGGCTCGTGGCAGTTCCGCCTCTTTGAGGGCCCCGCTGCCGTCTCCAACGAGGAACTCTCCACGTACAAGCCCGAGTGGGATCACGTGGAGGTTCCGCACCTGTGGCAGGTGGACGGCTATGGCAACCTTGCCTACACCGACGAGGGTTTCCCGTTCCCGGTTGATCAGCCGTTCGTTCCCTCCGACGACCCCACGGGCGTCTACCAGCGCATCGTCAACCTTCCCGCCGTTCCTGCCGGCGCTCGCGAGATCATTCGCTTCGACGGCATCGAGAGCTATGGCGAGCTGTACGTCAACGGTCAGTATATCGGCATGACCAAGGGTTCGCGCCTGTCTGCCGAGTTCGACGTGACCGACGCGCTCGTCGAGGGCGACAACCTGTTTGCGGTCAAGGTCCTGCAGTACAGCGATGGCAGCTACATCGAGGATCAGGACATGTGGTGGGCCTCGGGCATCTTCCGCGATGTGTACCTTATGCAGCGTCCCGCCGCGCACCTGGTCGACTTTAGGTTCCGCACGCACCGCGAGGGCGATGTCGCTCTGATCACGCTCGATACGGTTGCCGAGGGCGCTTCCCGCGTTGTGTTTACGCTCAGCGATGGCGAGAACGTGGTGGCTACGGGTGAGTGCGTCGACGGCCATGCCGAGTGCAGCGTGACCGATGCCCACTTCTGGAATCCCGAGGACCCCTTCCTCTACGATCTTACGTTTGAGGTCTACGACGGCGACAAGGTGAGCGAGTACGTCCCGCATCGCCAGGGTCTTGCCGAGGTGACGGTCGAGGGCAATCATATCTACCTCAACGGCACTTACTTTAAGATGCATGGCGTCAACCGCCACGATCACGACGATCACAAGGGCCGCGCCGTGGGCCTCGATCGCATGCGCCGCGACCTGGAGCTCATGAAGCAGCACAACATCAACGCAGTGCGCACCTCTCACTATGCCAATGACCCGCGCTTCTACGAGCTGTGTGATGAGTATGGCATCATGCTGGTCGCCGAGACCGATATGGAGAGCCACGGCTTCGAGAATATCGGCAACATCGCCCTGGTTACCGACGACCCGGCATGGGAGCCGGCCTACGTCGACCGTATTGAGCGCCTGGTGATGCAGGAGCGCAACCACGCGTGCATCATCATGTGGTCGCTGGGCAACGAGAGCGGCTATGGCTGCAACATCCGCGCGATGTACGCCAAGGCTCACGAGCTCGATGGTCGTCCGGTCCACTACGAGGAGGACCGCAACGCCGATACCGTCGACGTCATTTCCACGATGTACTCCCGTGTGTCGCAGATGAACGACTTTGGTGAGCATCCGTTCCCCAAGCCGCGCATCAACTGCGAGTATGGCCACTCCATGGGTAATGGCCCCGGAGGTCTGTCCGAGTACCAGGAGGTCTTCGATCGCTGGGATTGCATCCAAGGCCAGTTTATCTGGGAATGGTGCGACCACGGTTTGGCTGCTGTGACCGAGGACGGCATTGCCTACGATATGTATGGCGGCGACAACGGCGATTACCCCAACAACAGCAACTTCTGCATCGATGGCATGGTGTTCCCCTGGCAGCAGCCGAGCCCGGGCCTTACCGAGTACGGCCAGGTCATCTGCCCGGTTCGCATAGCTTATGACGCCGAGGCGGGCGAGCTGACTGTCACCAACAAGCGCTGGTTTACCACCCTCGAGGATGTTTGCCTGTCGGCGGAGACCCTGGTGGACGGCGACGTGGTCTGCCGCAAGACGCTCATGCCCGGTGCGGTTGCCCCCGGTGAGTCCGTCCAGCTTCCGCTGGTGATTCACGAGGCCGCGGTAGGCGAGACCCTGCTGACTGTGCGCGCCTACACCATGGCCGCTCACGTCTGGTGCGAGCCGATGTTCCAACTGGGCGCAAACCAGTTTGCCATCGCAAACCATCCGGCGCCGGCCATTGCGGCTCCCACTCGTCCTGAGCTTACGGTCGAGGAGACCGAGCAGGAGATTCGCATTCACTCCCTCAACGGCGAGCTGACCTTCAGCAAGGTAAACGGCACCGTGAGCGAGTGGAAGGCATCCGGCCGTGACGTCATGGCCTCTGGTCCCCAGGTTGGTTTTTGGCATCCGCTCGTCGACAACCACGCCCAGGAGTACGACTCCCTGTGGAAGGACAACTTCATCGATGTGATGCAGACGTCCACCCGCAAGGTTTTTTGGAAGCAGGACGGCAATGCGGTCGTCGTTACCGTGAGCCAACGTATTGCTCCTCCCGTCCGCGCGTTCGGCATGCGCGTCGAGCTTGTCTACACCGTGCTTCCGAGCGGTCGCGTCGACCTCAAGGTTTCCGGCGAGCCCTACGGCGACTATTCGGACATTATCCCGCGCATCGGCATCTCCTTTGAGGTTCCCGGTTGCGATCGTGCCGTCGAGTGGTATGGCCACTGTCTCTTATACACATCTCCGAGCCCACGAGACATGCGCAGATCTCGT
>USPH01000032.1 GCA_900556515.1 uncultured Collinsella sp. | reverse complement strand
ACGATGAAGATTAAAGACAAGGTCCTGATCGTGGAGGATGAGCAGTCCATCAGCAACTTCATCTCCATGATCCTCACGGCCAACGGCTACGACACCATCATCGTCCGCAGTGGCGAGGAGGCCCTGACCATGATCGCCTCCCATTGCCCGGACATGATCGTGCTGGATCTGGGACTGCCGGACATGGACGGCATGGAGGTGCTGAAGTCCGTGCGCAAGTGGTCCAATCTGCCGGTGGTGGTGGTTTCCGCCCGCTCGCACGAGCACGACAAGGTGCAGGCGCTCGATCTCGGCGCGGACGACTACCTGACCAAGCCGTTTTCGGTCGAGGAGCTGCTCGCGCGCATTCGCACGACGCTCAGACGCCTTTCGTATGCGCAAACGGGCGGCCTTGCCTCCGAGGGCTCGTTCGATACCGGTGAGCTGCATATCGATTTTGATGCCGGCATCGCCACGATGGATGGCGAGGAGCTGCATCTGACGCCGATCGAGTACAAGCTCCTGTGCCTGCTGGCACATAACGCCGACAAGGTGCTGACACACCAGTTTATCCTGCACGAGATTTGGGGCACGGCAACCAAGAGCGACTTGGCGAGCCTGCGCGTCTTTATGGGTACGCTGCGTAAGAAGATCGAGTCCGACCCCGCGCATCCGCGCTATATCCAAACGCACGTGGGTATCGGCTATCGCCTGGTCACCCAAGGCTAGGGCAGAACGCGGCGCCTATATGAGTTGCGGTGAAATAGTTCCTGTTTGGTCCTTTACCAGGCTTTTTAGGAACTATTCCACCGCAACTTTGTTATTTGCCCTTGGGCTTGCTGGCGTAGAACTTCTTCTTTTTTGGTTTGCCGGCGGGGGAGGGTTTGCCGGTGGCGTGCGGCCTGTCGTCGCCGGTGGGCATCGAACGGGGCGCTGCCGCGCGGGGCTTGCGGGCCTCGGGGTTGCGCAGCTCCTCGACGCGCTCGGCAATCTCCTCGGCACTAAAGCCGACTTCTGCCATGGCGTCCTCGATGGGCAGGCGGCGCACGATATAGCAGTGGTGCACCTTCTGGTTGCGCGCGAAGTCCTCGGGGATGGTCCGCGCCGTAATGTCCTCCAATACCACGCCCGCGCGTGCGAGCTTGCGCGTCTCGGGACGGAAGCCGCGCAGGTTGCAGCTAAAGATGGCATGGCCGCCCTGCGCGAGCAGGCGCGATACACCGGCCAAAAGTTCAACATGGTCGCGCTGGACATCCCAGGTGCGGCGGCCCATCTTAGACGAGTTCGAAAACGTGGGCGGGTCGACAAAGATCAGGTCCCAGCGGTTGCGCGTCTGACGCTGGTCGCGAATCCAGGCGAGCACGTCGTCGCGCACAAAGTGATGCTGCGGTCCCACAAAGCCGTTCTGACGCATATTGCGCTCGGCCCAGTCCAGATAGGTGTTGGAAAGGTCGACCGTCACGGTCTCCTCGACGCCGCCGTCTGCCGCATAGCAGGTGGCGGTGCCGGTATAGGCGAACAGGTTGAGGAAGCGGCGCGCCTGCTTGGCGTGCTCGCGCACCAGGTTGCGGGTGACGCGGTGATCCAGGAAGATGCCCACATCCAGATAGTCGTCAAAGTTGACGGCAAAGGTAAGGCCGCCCTCTTCGATGAGCGGCAGACGGCGGCGTGCGATGTTGGCGCGCTCGCCCGATGCGCCCTTACCGGCGCCCTGCTTGCCGTACTGCGAGCCGCCGCGCGAACGCATGCGGGCCTTGGCGTGCACATGTTCGGCCGGCACGTCCAGGATACGCGGCGCGATGGCCAGAATGTCGAGCATACGGGCCTGGGCAAGCGCGGGGTCGATGGTCTTGGGCGCGGCGTATTCGGCGATGACGAGCCAGCGGCCCGGCGTCTGCGGGCAGCCCTCGTACAGATCGATGGCGGCGGAGTAATCGGGTAGGTCGGCATCGTAGACGCGGTAGCAGCTCACGCCCTCGCGCTTGGCCCACTTGCGACGCAGGCGGGCGTTCTTGCGCAAGCGGTTGGCGAACTGCTCAGACTCGGGGATGAGCACGGGCAGCGGCTTGCCGTCGCCCAGGTCGAGCGTGGCGGCAGGCTCGGGCATGGGGGTGTCGGCGGCTTTGTCGTTGACTTCGTTGGCATCCGCAACCTCGGCCTCGGCATCCGCACTGGTCGAAGCCTCAAACGCCGCGGCGGCGTGGTCGAGCGAAGGCCAGGCTTCGACGGTCGCCTCCTCGTTATTGGGCATGACGGCGATCGAGCGCTCGGGCTCGGCGTGGAGCGCGCGGGCCAGCAATCCGTCGCGGGTGAGCGCGGCGACCGGCGCCGCGGCAAGCTCGGGCGCGCGGCGCAGCTCACCGACCAGCGTCATGGCGTCATGCATGAGCGAAAGCGGGGTTTCGGTGGTGTCTGCGACCATGGCGGCACCGGCGACGGCGCCCGCGTGGTCCAGCACGGCGGCGGACTTGGCGGCGCAAAAATCGACAAAGCGCTTGTAGCCGGCGCACTTGACCATGCGCTCAGCGGTCTTGCGGGCGGCGGGGTCAACATCCGCGGCAACGATGCGTGCCTGGCGCTCGCGTGCTGCCGCCTCGCGCTCGCGTGCCTCGGCAAGCAACTGCTCCCACAGGGCGGCGTCGTGCAGCTGCCAGCCCTCAAAGCCCCAGCGCTCTCGTGCAGCGCCCGGGGCGCGGTCGGTCAGAATGTTCACGGCCTCCAACAGCAGGCCGCCGCCGGCGCACGAGGCGTCGACCAGCGTGGGCAGGGCTTCGTTCTCGTAATCATCGGCCGTTAGCTCGCGCTCGCACAGTGCGGTCCAGCCGACTTGCGCCAGCACCAGGGCGGCGTAGTCGGGGCGCAGCACGTGAGTGCCCTCGCCGGCGCGGGTCGCGGCGGGCGGCAGGCGCTTGAACAGCGGGTCGCCTGAAAGGTCCAGGCTGATGCTCGCGCGGCGCTGGCGCAGCGAAAGCAACAGGTGAACGTCGGGATCGGCGGCGTCGACATCGGCGCGACGTCCTGTGGTCTCGGCCAGACGGTCGCACAGCGCGTCCTTGGCGCGCAGGGCCGAGAAGCGCGTGTTGCGCAGCTGCTCGGTCACGCCGCGGGCGGTAATGGCGATGGTGGCGCCGGGGCGGATGATGGTCTCCCAAGCGATGTCGTAAACGCCGTCGTACAGCCCATCGGCATCCTGCGCCTCAAAGCGCCCGAGTACCACGAACACGCGGCTCGCCAGGCGCGACCACAGACAGGCGCGGTAGCCTTCTTCGAGCTCGCCCTCAAATGTAGCGCGGCCTTTCAGGCGGCGGACATGCGAAAGTCCGAGGCGTTTAAGCTCATCGGCGAGTGCGGACTCAAAGCCCTCGGGGCAGCTTGCGTAAAATTCCATGGGTGACCTCTCTGGTTGCGTCGCTCCATTATATGATGGATACTTCGTTTACTCTCGCCCCCGAAAGGAACCCATATGATTGATGCGTGCCCCGATTCCGCCGTGCTCTTTTTTGACGTGGACGGCACGCTGACGTCGTTCGATCCCGACAACATGACCGACAAGGACTTTTCGGCGGTTCACCCCTCGCAGACGGTCGTCGAGGCGTTTCATCGTCTGCGCGACGCGGGACACCAGGCATTTATCTGCACGGGTCGTCCCCTGTGGCTCATCGCGGACAGCTTGCGTGCGCTCGATCCCGCGGGCATCGTTGCCATGGCAGGCGCCACGCTCGAGGTCGAGGGCCGCGTGGTGCATGAGGACTGCTTTGACGAAGACATTGTTGCGGAGCTCGCTCGCCGTATGGTCGCGGCAGGGATTGAAGCCTTTTTCGAGACCAACGTGGCTACTTTTGCCCTGGAACCCGCGGGTGTTGAGCAGTCGTCTCTGATCGGCACTTCTGTGGCGCACAGCACCGAGGAGATGCGCGTCGACGGCAGTCTGCGCGTGGGCAAGGTAGGCCTCACTGCGCCCAGTTTGGCTCGCGTAGCCAACGATGACGGCTTTATCAATCGCGAGTTTGAGCTGTGCAATACCGGTGGTCAGAATCGCGAGCTGAGCCCCAAGGGCATTGACAAAGGCGTGGGCGTGGCGCGAGCACTGGCGTATCTGGGCCGCGAGGGAAATGCGCGCACCTTTGGCTTTGGTGATTCGGGCAACGACCTGGGCATGCTCGCTGCCGTCGAGACAGCCGTCGCCATGGGCAACGCCATGCCCGAGGTCAAGGCGGTCGCCGACTACGTGACCGACGATGTCGCACACGACGGCACCGTCACAGCGATGCAGCATTTCGGCCTCATCTAATGAATCCCGCGTTCTGACGTTTGCTCAAACTGCGACTCTTTGCTTTTGCATGCTCAATCGATTTATCAATCCAAACACTGAGGTGTTTATACCGTTCGCCGAGAAGATAAAAAACCGCAGTTCACGCCTTGATAAACGTAGGTAAAGTGTTTAGCAGTTTATCGGCCGTATGCTAACGAAAGGAATCAGGCAGATGGCAATCAAGGTGTTCGCTGACGGTGCAAACCTCGAAGGCATGCTCGACATGTACGAGAACGGCAACGTTCAGGGTTTCACGACCAACCCGTCCCTTATGAAGAAGGGCGGCGTGACGGATTATCGCGCGTTTGCCAAGGAGGTCTTGACCCACATCACCGATGTGTCCGTCTCGTTTGAGGTCTTTGCCGACGACGTCGAGACCATGGAGGTCGAGGCTCGCGAGATCGCTACCTGGGCCGAGAACGTCTACGTCAAGATTCCATGCGTGACCACCAAGGGCGAGTCCACCGCCGAGCTGGTCCGCAGGCTTTCGGCTGACGGCATCAAGGTCAACGTCACCACCATCTTTACGCCCGAGCAGGTCGATGAGATGGTCGAGGCTGTTGATGCCGAGACGCCGTCCATCATCTCGCTCTTTGCCGGCCGTATCGCCGATACCGGCGTCGACCCCATTCCGTTTATGACGGAGTCGGTCAAGAAGGCCGCCGCCAAGCCCAACTGCGAGGTCCTGTGGGCGTCCACGCGCGAGCTCATCAACATTTACCAGGCCGAAGCCTGCGGTTGCCAGATCATCACGGTGCCCAACAGCATCCTGGCCAAGCGCAAGAACATCGGCTGTGACCCCTACGAGGTCTCGCTCGACACCGTGCGCGGCTTTGCCAAGGATATCGCGTCGCTCGGCTTCCATATCCTGCCGTAACGCGAACACTGGCTGCGCTGCGAGTTGTTCGCCCGGCCTTTCCTTTCCCTATCGCTCACGCGCTTCGCAAGGGTCGCGCTGGGCAAAGGAAAGGCCGGGGCTGCCGACACGAACTTGCCGGTAGGTTGGTGATCGGCCTCCAATCCTGCCGTGGGCAAAGGTACCCCCGCCTGCGACGTGCAAAATTGAGAGTATTCAGCAAGGTAAAGGCTTTTACCAGCTAGATAAAGCACGGAACAGCCCCCGTTTTGGCTCTGACGACGCTAAAACGGGGGCTGTTTGTGACTTTATTGCCTCTGAGGGGCATCCGGAACGGCGGAATTTGCAGAATACTCGCGATTCTGCACGTCGCGAGAGGGGGGACCCTTGCTTTAGGCGGTTTACTTCCCCTGCACCATGGTGAGCGAGATCTTCTTGCGGTCGCGATCGACTTTTTCGACCCACACCTTCACCGTGTCGCCGACGCGCACGACATCACTCGGGTGCTTAACGAAGCGGTTGGCCAGCTTGGAGATGTGTACGAGGCCGTCCTGGTGCACGCCCACATCGACGAAGGCGCCAAAGTCGACGACGTTGCGTACCGTGCCCTTGAGCTCCATGCCGGGCTCCAGGTCGTCAATAGAAAGTGCCGAGCGGCTAAAGACCACCTCGGGCGCATCGTCGCGCGGGTCGCGGCCGGGCTTTTTGAGCTCGTTGACGATGTCGATGAGCGTGAGGGTGCCGCAGTCCAGGTCGCTTGCCAGCGCCGAGATGCTGCCCAGACGGCGCTCAATGTCGGGCACGCCGCCACGGCTGAGCTCGCTGGCTTTAACGCCGGCGCGTTCCAGGACGGCCGTGGCCACCTCGTAGCTTTCGGGGTGGACGCTTGTCGCGTCAAGCGGGTTCTTGCCGCCGCTGATGCGCAGGAAACCTGCGGCGTTGAGGTACGCCTTGGGTCCCAGCTTGGGGACCTTCTTGAGCTGGCGGCGATCGGTAAAGGCGCCGTTTTCCTCGCGGAAAGCCACGATATTCTTGGCCACGCTCGGCGTGATGCCCGATACGTATCCCAGCAGGCTCGCGCTCGCGGTGTTTACATCGACGCCCACACGGTTGACGACGTCCTCCACCACGTGGCCCAGCGTGCGCGAGAGCTCGGCCTGGTCAAGGTCGTGCTGGTATTGGCCCACGCCGATGGACTGGGGCGGAATCTTGACGAGCTCTGCCAGCGGGTCCTGCAGGCGACGACCCAAGCTCATGGCGCCGCGCACGGTGACATCCAGATCGGGATACTCCTGGCTCGCGAGCTCGGAGGCGGAATACACCGACGCGCCGGCCTCGTTGACGATGGTGTAGCGAAGGCTGGGCGCCTGCTCGGCAATGAACTCCGAGACGACTTCCTCGGTCTCGCGGCTGGCGGTGCCGTTGCCGATGACGATGGTGTTGACGCCGTCCTTCTTGACGAGGCGGGCGAGCTCGCGCTTGGTGCCGGCGACGTCGTGGCGCGGCTTGGTGGGGTAGACCACGCCGTGGTCGAGCAGCTTGCCGGTCTCGTCCATGACGGCGACCTTGCAGCCGGTGCGGTAGCCCGGGTCGAGCGCGAGTACGCGGGCGCCACGGACGGGGCGTGCCGAGAGCAAGCCCTCGAGATTCTTGGCAAAAACGTTGATGGCCTCGGTCTGGGCGCGAACGGTGAGTTTGGCGCGGGCCTCGCGCTCCAGCGAGGGGGCCATGAGGCGCTTGTAGCCGTCGGCGATGGCGGCATCGAAGACGGGAGCAAACACACCCTGGCGTCGGGGCCAACGGCTGCCGAGGCGCGCCGTGGCGGCAGCGCCGTCGACGTTCACGCGCACGCGGAGCTTGCCCTCGCGCTCACCGCGGTCGATAGCCAGCACGCGGTGGTTGGGTATACGGCGCAGCGGCTCATCATAGCTGTAGTACGGCTCGTAGGGAGTCTTTTCGGCGGGGTCGGTGGCCTCGACGACGATGTCGGCGGTGTTTTGCGTAAAGGCGCGCAGGTCGGCGACGTTCTCGGGGTCTTCGGCCACCGTCTCGGCCACGATGTCGGCCGCGCCGGCGAGCGCCTTCTCGGGCGTGTCGAAGCCGGCCTCCTCGTTGACGTATGCCGCGGCGGCGTCGAGTGCGCTGCCCTTGGCCGAGGCCTGCATGATGATCATGTTGGCGAGTGGCTCCAGGCCTGCCTCGCGAGCCTTCTGCGCGCGGGTCATGCGCTTTTTGCGGTAGGGCTTGTAGAGGTCCTCGACGCGCTGGAGCTGCGTGGCCTCGCGAATCTGCTGCTCGAGTTCGGGCGTGAGTTTGCCCTGGGCGTCGATGAGCAGAATGACGTCCTCTTTGCGCTGCTCAAGATTGCGCAGGTAGGACAGGCGCTCGTCGAGTGCGCGCAGGGCGACGTCGTCCATGCCGCCCGTTGCTTCCTTGCGGTAGCGCGAGATAAAGGGAATGGTGTTGCCCTCGTCGATGAGCTTGACGGCCGCCTCGATGTTGGCGGCCTTAAGGTTGAGCTCGCGGGCAAGCTGGGCGATAAGATCCATGGGACTCCTTGCGTTTAAGGTGCGTTTGCAGCACAGGGCTACCAAGGATACCACCCGTCCCAAAAGGCTGTTTTGGGGCCGCGCCACGAAAACGGCCTATCTACTACGTTTTACCCGTAGGGGCTGACCATACCTGGGTTTTCCGAAAGTCGGCAAGCCGTTTACCTGCGGTTTTTATCTCGCGAAATTCGGCATGCTTGAGGGCGATCGGTTAAACGTAGTAGATAGGCCCATTTCGTGGCGAACGAACCAAGCTGAGGCGCAAAATAGCCTCGCTCCAGAATAATCGTCGGCAAGGTAGCAAAAAGCCCCGCGGGCAGGAGGCTGCTCGCAGGGCAAAGAAGAGGGGCTTGTTGGTGGCGGACCGAAGGGCTCGGCATGGGGTTTCTGCCGAGGCCTGCCCTAATACAGCATTACAGCTCGACGAGCTGGCCGGTCTCGGCGGCCTCCTTGATGGCGTTGAGAAGCGTGAGCGTCTTGACGTTATCGGCGGGGGTCACGACGGGCTCGACCTCGCGGCGGACGACCTTCACAAAGTGCTTGAGCTGCATCTTGTGCGGCAGCGCCGGGTCCACGGCCGGAATCTCCATCTGCAGCGGCTTGTGCCAGTTGGAGGCGCCGTCGTAAGAGAACTGGTGCAGGCGGGGCAGCGACAGGGCGCCCTTAGTGCCGCCGATAAAGTAGGCGTCGGCGTCGAAGGGGCGGTACTGCGGATCCTCGCGAGCGGTTGCCTCCCAGTTCCAGGGGCTGGCGGTGGCGTCGGAGATGGTCATGCTTGCGAGCGCGCCATCGGCAAAACGGACGTTGACCACGGCGGAGTCCTCGGTCTCAAAACCGCGGGCGGCGCTGGACTGCATGCCCTGGACGGCGACGGGCTCGCCCAGCAGGTAACGGAGCAGGTCGACGTCGTGCACCAGGTTGACCAGGATCGGGCCGGCGCCCTTCTTGCGGCGCCACTCGACGTCGAAGTACTCGTCGTTCTTATAGATCATGTAGTGGAAGCTCGACACGGTGAGCTTGCCCAGCTCGCCGGACTCGATGATCTCCTTGGCCTTGTTGACGAAGGGGTTGTGGCGACGATGCTGGCCCACGAGCACGGGCACGCCGGCGGTCTCGGCCTCGGCGGCGAAGGCCTGGGCATCCTCGAGGTCGTTGGAGATCGGCTTTTCGACCAGCGGCACGATGTTGCGCTTGATGGCCTCGCGGGCAACGCCCAGGTGCAGGTCGTTGGGCGTGGCGATGATGACGGCCTCGGGCTTGACCTCGTCCATCATCTGGGCGGGATCGGTAAAGAACGGCACGCCGGCGGCCTCGGCCGTGGCGCGGGCGCCCTCAAAGGCGTCGGCGATGGCGACGAGCTCGGCCTCGGGCTCCTCGGTGACAAAGCGGATGTGGTTGCGGCCCATGGCGCCGGCGCCGATGACGGCAATGCGGACGGGGTTGAGCTCAGACATTTCGACTCCTTAATGCTGGTGGCGATGGAATGTGACAAAGGGACAGTCCCTTTGTCACATCGGCAATTGCTAAGCGGACTTCTTCTTGCTGTCGGAGACCATCATGTAGACGGTGAGCACGACGGCGATGGCGGCGATCACGATGGCGCCGTAGAAGGACTGCTGGTAGGCGGCGCTGCCGGCCTCGGCGTGATACAGCACGGCGGTGATGGGCTGGCTGATCCAGGTGGAAGCGGCGTAGCCCAGGAACATGATGCCGTAGTTGACGCCGATGTTGCTGGTACCGAAGGCGCCACCGGTGAGCGGCGGATAGATGACGAGCAGGGCGCCAAAGCTAAAGCCGAGCAGGGCGAGCGCCACAAAGAACATGCTCTGCGTAAAGCTCATCGACATGATGACGAGCGCGACGATGGTGACGACAAGGCTGATGAGCAGCGACTTGTAGGCGCCGAGCTTGTCGATGATCTGGCCAAAGGAAAGACGGCCGACCAGGTTGGCGCAGGTGTTGACGGAGACCACCACGCCGCCGAGGGCGACGGC
>USPH01000031.1 GCA_900556515.1 uncultured Collinsella sp. | reverse complement strand
GGGCGAGGCGAATGGCTGAGCGGTATCGATATGCGGGTTCAACGGTATCACATTGGCCACATAGATTTTTAACTTGCATTTCTACCCGCCCTTTTCGTAGAGTCGCCGATACGTGCTTAGCGCACCCTCGGCGCGTCCGGCAGGCTTTGCGAAATGGGATCCAGGAGACTTCGGCGCAGCATCATCTTGCGGAATGCTTCTAATGAGCCTCCCATCCTTCAAAAACAGAATCTCATCGCACAGCCTATCGACCGAATCCAAGATGTGGGATGACATGATGATGCACGTACCAGAATCGGCCAGCTTCCTGAGAATCTCGGAATGCAAGTCCACCCTGCTGGGGTCGAGCGCGTTCATGGGCTCATCTAATAGAAGGTACCGCGCGCCCGTCGCATACGCAATCGCCAGGGTAAGCTGCTGCTTCATGCCCTGGCTCAGAGTGCGGATCCTCATCTTCGCGAACTCGCCTATCTGCGTTTGTTCCACTATCTCTTCGATATCGCGAGCATGCGGCCACATATCGCAAACCATCTTGAGGTGATCTTCCGCACGCAATCCGGGATACAGCAGCGTCCCCTCACCAGGTGCATAGAAGATCATAGAACGGACCTCTCTCGCACCCGTACCCTGCACCTCATCCAGAACGATGCTCCCGTCCACGCGAGGACCCGGCAAACCTGCCATCGCACGCAGCAACGTCGTCTTTCCATGCCCGTTCGGAGCGACGAGACCGTAGACCGTACCCGGGGCAAACTCAGCGTTCACCGAATCTACGAGCACCTTCTTTCCATAAGAGATCGTCAGCGTTTGAAGGTCAATCATCGAGATCATCCCCTTTCGATCTTTGGAACACTCAGGCGCACCATCAACGGAGATACGGCGCCCAAGACCACCAGCAGAGCGCCCGATGCGCCGACGACCTCTCCAAAAGGCATCGCGTTCGTCCCTCGCCCAAGGAACCCAATCGTCCCCACCTGGGAAGCGGGATCAAACGAGGCGAATGGAGCCAGCAGCGCGACGCCCATGCCCACGCTTTCAACATGAGCGCTCAACGAACCCAACACCAAGAGAACCGCGCAAACCATTCCGGTGACAACGGGGTTGCGGCTAATCGCTGCTGTCAACGCAGCGACGACGGAAATCACGCCGTATGCCATGACCAGCAACGGAATACTGCACAACACCGCCTCCCCCACCATGGACGTTGTCGAAGCTCCCGCCCGAATGAGAGCGACGGGATACTCCGATCCACCCGCACCGTTCTTAATCACGGACACAACGACAGCGGGAACCATCGACACCAAAAGCAGTACCAAGCCAAGCAGGAGAGCCAGCGTAACAGCCGTCAGAAAACGCACATACGCTGTTGCGGGGATCTGGAGAACCAGAAGGGAACGACACTGCAGGTGGGTGCACGCGAGCGATGTGACAACCACGGGCAACAGCAAAAATAAGGAGGGAAGCGCTGCCTGGAGATACGAAAGGAGGATTAATGGGGGCATCTTCGTACTTAACTCGTAAACCTTGGGGTCCGGCAAGCTCGCGATCGACTCAAGCAGAAGGGCGCGCGCCTCCGCACGAGAAGGAGTCTCCGGCTCGATTCCGATCGATTGCAGGAGAGTCGCATCTGCCGCGCCCAGCTCACCTCGAGCGCGCTCGTACGTCGCAAGGCTTCGAAACCCCTCCGCAGGCATAGGCGCGTACACGAAACCCGAAAGAGCATCCCGCATGTCTTCCAGGGCCGCTTTGCCCTCGACGTCCATATTCGCAGCGTTCCGCTCTAGATACCGATCTATTGAACGGAGCTCCCCATCCCTATACCGAACAGCGGAAACGTTATCAGCGTCAGGAAACATCTCGACCAGAGCCGGGGCCAGCATCGTCGTCGACATTGCAATCGCGCATACGGCGAGGGTAGGAGAACGCAGGAGCAGTTTCCCCATCGTTCTTACGTATGCAACGGCGGAGGCACAAGCGCTCGAACGAGTTGCCGTTCTCGATGCAGTGAAGGAACCTCTCTCAAGACAAATCGGGGATATCGGGCACGCGCAGCCGCTCTTTCCAGCAACGCAAAGCAGGCTAATTGCCAGCACCTCGATCCCGATTGCGCATACGAGGGCAATCGCGCCACGCTCGAAGCAAAGTCAAGGCAGATTCACTATCTGCGTTGTCGGGTACGGGCTATAGGCGCCGACGGTCAACTCAGTGTTCGCATACGTAAGGGGATTCAACAGGGCGAACTCACGTAAAGCGATGGATCTTCCGTAATACCCGGGAACCATCGTCACCCCCATCAGGGCACATACGAACACGATTCCAAGCGTAGGGTTATTGGCAATCCTCACGGCAAGGTGAACGACAAGCGAGATGAACGCTGCCACCAAGAATTGCAAGATGGCCGTCTGCGCGAACACCAGCCAAGCCGGTTTGATAACCGGAGTCGCATATTGAATGTAGCCTATCGGATAGAACGGCGAGCCCGGGCCATTCTTCACAAGCGCGGCGATTATCCCTGGAAGATTGATGGCGAGGACGGCAAGCATTGCAAAAACACTCGCCCATACGCTCGATGCAACAAGTCTACCCAGCTCGCCCATCGGTGCCTGGATGATGAGCTTTTCACGTTTGTTAAGACGCGCGGCAAGGAACGAGACGGCAACGGCCGTTGCGACCCATAGCAAGTACTCCTTCGATCCGTCATAATAGGTGTACTCTCCATCCGATATCTGCAGAAACGGAAGTAGGGGAGAGAGCGGTGCCAAGATAAGACGTCCCGCGGCAAGAGGGTACAGAAGCGCGGGCATGCTTGATGAAGAGGTATAGACACCGTCCTCCCCCGCATTCACAAGCGCATCCGCATAGGATGCTGACAATTCCTGCTCAACACGGGTTATTCCCGACTCGAGGTATTCGACCCGTCCGTCGATGCCAGCCGCGCTCCTGAAGACGGGCAGAGCACAAAGAACCATCAACGCAACAACGACAACACAGAGCGACCTGGAGGAGAGAAGCGACCTAAAGATCGCCTTCGAGATTTTGAGCATATTCATCGCCAACCTTAACCTCATCCAGTCGGAACAGAGGGGCCGAACAAAATGCTCGGCCCTTATTACTTGCCGGCAAAGTCAATTTAACATAAACTGTTAAAAAGTAACCTGAGTTTTTTAAATTCTTCGGAGGTTATTATGAGTTCCGACAATCGCACTCCCCGGCTTCATTCCTTCCGCATCGCATGTGCGATAGCCTCTGCGACCCTTTGCGCCACCGCCATCGCACAAGTGGCGTTCTCCTTAAAGCCAGCAATCGAAGTGCTCGACAACCCTGTAATTGCAGACTCCCCCGCGTATCCAGCCCTTGCGATCTCGACATTGGTCCCTGCCGTCATCGGTATCGCTACGACCATCCTCAGCGCCGTTCTCGTGTGGACGATCAAGAGCGGAGACCCCTTCAAGAAAGGGTCTGCGACATGCTTGAAGGTGCTCGGCATTCTCTTCGTTGTTCAAGCTGCCACCAGCCTCTACGCCGGCTCACTCAAAACCTCCGTTTCGATGTTTGGCGGCGAGGGGGCCGTCGGCGCCCAAGAGATCGCTTCATCATTCGATTGGACCTCTCTGGTTCTCGGCATCGTCCTGTTCATGCTTTCCCAGCTCTTCTTGTACGCCCGAGAGCTGTACCTCGACTCCGACGAGATTGCGTAAGGAAACGCCATGCCCGTAATTGTTCGCCTCGACAAGATCATGGCCGAGCGAAAGATTTCCTCGAACGAACTTGCCGAAAGGATTGGAACCACGCCCGTGAACCTGTCCCGTATTAAAAAAGGGCATATTCGCGGCATTCGCTTCAACACACTCGAGCAGCTATGCCTCGCCCTTCGTTGCCAACCCGGAGACCTTCTCGAAGTCATGAGCGAAGAGGATGCCCGAAAGGAGTTCGGACTCGATTGGTCCGCCGAGGATTAGAGGGCGGTCGTACTCGCCCTGCACACGGGGATGCGAATCGGCGAGGTCTGCGGCCTTCGGTGGTGCGATGTGGATTTCGAGACGGGCCTGATCTCGATCAGACACTCGGTGGCGTACGCGAAGGGAATGGGTTCGTTCATCAAGGACACCAAGACCCATGACGCCAGGGGTATCCCCATCGACCCGGTCGGCCTACTCCCCTTCCTGAAGGAGACCCACGAGATCGACTGCGGAAAGCTGCGCTTGCGCGGCCTTACCGGGGCGGTCGAGATCGGGGGCTGCTACATCCTGTCGGAGCCGGGCGCGACCTTCGCGACGACAAGCTATATCCGCAGGGCGTTCAAGACGTTCTCGGAGACCAACGGCCTCATGGGCACCAACGACGAGCTGATCACGTTCCACGGCCTTCGCCACACGTTCGCAACGCAGTGGATCCGCCAAGGCGGCGATATCAAGGCGCTCCAATCGATCCTCGGCCACAAGGACGCCATGGCGACGCTCAACGTCTACGCCGACATCGAGCCCATCTCCAAAATCCATAACATGCTGCGCGCCACGCCGTGCCTTTGGCGCGGGCACCTCGGGCCGAGGGTCGATCCGGGTCCCATGTTCCAACAGAGGATCCAGGAGTCCATCGAGACGCTCCAGGCGTTCGGCTACGGCATCACCGAGCCGGACGACCGAAATATCGCCATACGCGACGTGAAGACGAACAGTTGGCTCTAGCTCACCGAGTACGCGGCAGTGCTGGGCCCATCCCAACTGAGGTCACGGTGGTCCGATAGGGGCGCCGCCCGCGGCATGCGCCGCGGAGCGGTATCCCCTACCGAAGGGCGGGGATGCCCTCCGCTTCCAGTTCGGAATCAGCCGTCGGAGGCGTTCGGCTGACTGCGGGAACGGCCTGTCCGCTCAATGTGTTCGGCTGAGATCGGAAATCAACCCAACACGAGCCGGACACGCGCCAGACGGCTCTTCCCCGTACGGCCTTCCCCCTTACGCTCATGTTGCAGGCATGTAACGCCGCAGCGAGCGCGCCTTTTTTGCGCCAGACAGGTACAATGATGAACACTGTACCGTAGCGGAGCGCCCCGCGCGCGCCGCAATCACGCGAAAGGGTTTCCCATGGCCGAGATCTCGTCCTCCCGTATCGTCATCACCGTCCTTGGCAAGAACCGCCCCGGCATCGTCGCCGGCGTCACCCGCGTTCTGGGCGAGGCCAACGTCGACATCCGCGACATCACGCAGTCCATTATCGAGGACATCTTCACCATGACCATGCTGGCCGACACCGCCGAGTCCAAGCTCGACTTCGCCGAGCTGCAGAAGGCCCTGGCCGAGGCCGGCGAGCTTTCGGGCGTCAACGTGTCCATCCAGCGCGAGGACGTCTTTAACTTTATGTACCGCCTGTAGCGAACAAGCCGCTCGGGGCAGCTTGACGTCATATCGTCCAAGCGCGCGGCCCCAAAGCGGACCGGAGAGGAGCGCGCATGGCCTACGACGCCAAGAAAATCTATTACCGCTTCGATGACCACTTGAGCCGACTGGTTCTGGATTACGAAGCAAGCCGCCAGATTTCGCCTGAGAGCGAAAGCCTCTACCACGGCCTGCCGACCGACCCTTATGACGAGGGCTTGTTCGAAGAGCACAATGTCAAGCGCGGCCTGCGCAATGCCGACGGCTCGGGCGTGGTCGCGGGCCTCACTCGTATCTCGGATGTGCACGGCTACAACAAAGTCGACGGAAAGGTCGTGCCCGATCAGGGCAAGCTCACGCTTCGCGGCTACAGCATCGAGGATCTGGTCAACAATGCCCAGGCCGAGAATCGCTACGGCTACGAAGAAGTCGCCTATCTGCTTATCACGGGTTCGCTGCCCAACAAGGAAGAGCTCGACGGCTTCTGCGAGCGCCTAGGTGCCTTTAGACATCTGAGCGACGAGTACGTCAAAGAGTTTCCCATGACCACGGTGTCGTCGAGCATCATGAATGTGCTTCAGCGCGCCGTGCTGCTGCTCTACGCCTTCGATGCCGAACCAGACGTGATCACGCCCGAGCACGAAATCGACGTCGCCATTTCCATGCTCGCACGTCTCCCGCGCATCGCCGCCTTCGCACACATGGCCTCGGTCGCCAAGCTTCGCGGCTCCGAGGTTCACGTGCCGCACCCCACGCCCGGCCTCTCCACCGCCGAGACCATCCTACAGGTCCTGCGCGGCGGCATGGCGTTCACCCGCGATGAGGCGATGCTGCTCGACGTTATGCTCATGCTGCATGCCGAGCACGGCGGCGGCAACAACTCCACCTTCGCTTGCCGCGTGCTGTCGTCTTCGGCCACCGACCCGTATTCCGCCTACGCCGCGGCTATCGGCTCGCTCAAGGGCCCGCGCCACGGCGGCGCCAATGCCAAGGTCGTGTCTATGCACGAGGACATCCGCGCGCATGTCTCCAACTGGGAGGACGAGGACGAGGTCGCGGCCTACCTGGGCAAGATCCTCGACAAGCAGGCCTTCGACGGCACGGGCCTCATCTACGGCATGGGCCACGCCGTCTATACGCTCAGCGACCCGCGCGCCGAGGTCTGCCGCCGTTACGCGCGCTCACTGGCAGCCAAGAAGGACTTGGGCGAAGAGTTCGCACTCATCGAGCGTATCGAGCGCCTGGCACCCCAGGTCATGCGCGACCACGGCATGACCAAGCCCATCTGCGCCAACATCGACCTGTACACGGGCTTTATCTACAAGATGCTCGGCGTGCCCGAGACGCTCTTTACGCCGCTATTCGCCGTCGCCCGCATGGCCGGCTGGTCGGCGCACCGCATGGAAGAGCTCTTCTGCGCGCACCGTATCATCCGCCCCGCCTATCGTCCGGTGATCGAGCCGCTGGAGTACAAGCCGCTCGCCGACCGCTAGGACGCGGACCGTTATAGAACTCGAGTGTGGCCAGGGACCCAAGCCCTCGGCCACGCTTTTTATGCCAGTAGAAAGGGCTGCATCAAATGATTGTGTTTTCCGATATGGATGGGACGCTGCTGACGAGCGATAAGCAGATGAGCGATGCCACCTGGACAATGCTCGACGAGCTCGCACGTCGTGGCATCGAGTTTGTTCCCTGCACGGGGCGTCCGCTGTCGGGCATCTTTGAGCCCATTCTCGCCCATCCCGCCGTGCACTACGCAGTCTGCGCCAACGGCGCCAGCGTCTGGCAGCTCGACGACGATGTGCCCACCGACGCCTCGCGCGCCACGTGCATCTTGAGCCGTCCGCTCGATTGCGGCATTGCCCACCGCATCCATCGCATTGCCGCCGGCCACGATGTGACCTTCGATATCTTCGCGGATGGACAGTGTTTCCTCCCCCGTTCGCTTTACGGGCGCCTAGATGAGTTCTGCGGCGGCGATCCCCACATCGCGGCTTCGCTCAAGCGCACACGAACACCGATCGACATGGATATCGACAGCAAGATCGACGAAGTCGAGACGCTCGAACGCATCGCCATGTACTGGCACGACCCGGCCGATCGCGACGCCATCGCGGCGGCGCTCGACACGCTCGGAGGCATTGAGGTCACGCGTTCTTACGCCATGAATATCGAGGTCATGGGCGAGGGCGCCACCAAGGGAACGGCCCTCACGTGGCTGTGTGAGCATCTGGGCGAGCGTCTCGCCGACGCCTGGGCGTTCGGCGACAACATCAACGACATCCCCATGCTGCAGGCAGCGGGCCATGGCATGGCCATGATCAACGCCGAGCCCGAGGACCGCGAGGCCGCCGACGCCATCACCGAATACGACAACGACCACGACGGCGTCGCCCGCACCATCATGGCCGCTCTCGCCTAGCAGCAGCAACCCGGCAGGGTAGCTAAAACAGTCATTGGGGACGTTCTTGAATGACTAGTCGTTGGGGACAGTCTTCGCGAAAAAGCTGCAAGGACTGCCCCCACTGCCAGCAGAAAAGGAACGTCCCCATCTGCCGGATTAAGCGAGACTCTCCAGCACGCGACGGAGCTCCTGCTGGACGGCGTGGTCGCGATTACAACCCACCACGCGATCGGCCACTGCCTTGAGCGCGGGGCGCGCGTTTTCCATCGCGCAGCCCGTACCGACAAAGCGAATGATCTCGTAGTCGTTCATCGAGTCGCCAAACGCCATAACCTCGTCGCGTTCGACTCCATAGTGCTCCATGAGCTGTGCGATGCCCGAGGCCTTCGACACGCCGGGCTGCATGGCATCGATCCACGCGTTGCCCGAAGGCGCAAAAGTAAAGAGCTGACCGAGTTCGCGCTGTAGTACGTAAGCGCTGTCCATAACGGCACCGTCATCGCAAAAGATACTCGCCTTGATGATATTTACGCTGGGATCGGGCAGCTCCCAAATGCGCTCGGCGTTGGGAAGGTCCTTATCGACCTCACGCACGAACTTGCACTCGTCATCGAGCAAGAAGGACTTGGTTCGGTCAAAAAGTGCAAGATGCAGATTGGGAAACGTCGCGACGGCCTGGGCGAGCCTTCGAATCGCCAGGTGCGAATACACCTCGCGGTCTACCATCTTACCGTCGGCGTAGACCTGGGCGCCGTTAGCGGCGACAAAGTCCATCTTGTCGCGAACAGGTGCAAAGAACTCGCACAGGCGGTCGTAACGACGGCCTGACGATGCGGCGAAATGCACGCCATGCTCGTGTAGCGCCAGAATCAGTTCGTAGGTCTCGG
This sequence comes from uncultured Collinsella sp., assembly GCA_900556515.1. GTDB lineage: Bacteria > Actinomycetota > Coriobacteriia > Coriobacteriales > Coriobacteriaceae > Collinsella. The sequence goes on along the minus strand of USPH01000031.1, from coordinate 1,391 downwards.
GAGGCACCTGGCCGTTTTCGTCAAGCAACGTGCCGTCCATATCGGATGCAATCAGTTTAAACATAGAAAAGCTCCCTTCGGGCTTGATGGAATCGGACGTATATCCAATTCCAACGTACCCAAAGGGAGCTCAAATAAGACTCTGCGGGCGTAAACGTTACAAGGACCTAGCAAATAGCTCACACATGCCAGAGGTCTCACGGTCGCGGCGTCAGGCGACACGCCACCCCGACGACTAGTCGTTTAAGAACGTCCCCGATGACTAGTCGGCGTAGGTGAAGGTTGTGACGTCGAACATGCCCTCGGGGCGGATGCGGAGCGTCGGGATGACCGGCAGGGGCAGGAAGATGATGCCCATGATGGGGTCGAGCGGCGGCTCAATACCCATGGCGCGCGCCTTGACCATAAAGTCGTCGTGCTGCGCAGCAACGTCCTCGGCCGTGCCTTCGCTCATAAGGCCACCGAGCGCCAGCGGAATACGCGCCACGACCTCGCCGTTGCGCACCAGCACGTGGCCGCCCTGGCCCACGGCCTCGACGGCAGCCATCATATCAGCCGCGCTGTCGCCCACCACGCACACGTTGTGCGAGTCGTGGCCGATCGTCGAGGCGATGGCACCGCCCGTGATGGTAAAGCCGCGCACCCAGCCGCGACCGATATGCTTGCCGACCAGGCCCAGGCCAGCGGGGCCGTCGCCATCGGCGCCCTCGGCCTGCAGCGACACGCCGCGGCCGTGGCGCTCGATCAGCATAATGCGGCGCAGGCCCTCGGCACTCTCGGGGCGAGCCATACCCGTGATGGCCTTGCCCGGCACCACGTCGATCACGGCCTCGCCCGGCTTAAAGGCATAGTCGAACACGTCGAGCGATAGCTTCGGCAGTTTAACGGAAGCGCGCAGCTCATCGGCAAGGGCCGCAACCTCGGCCATCTCGGGTGCAATCTCGCCCACAAAGGTGCCGTCCTGCGCCACCAGAGTACCGGCGGCATATACGCGATGCGGAGCCGTGGCAAACGTCAGGTCATTGAGTACCAGCAGGTCGGCACGCTTGCCCGGGGCAATCGCACCGCGCAGCTCGTGCGGGTCGCGGCAGCCGTGATCCAGGCCAAACGCCTCGGCCGTGGAGAGGGACGCCATAGAGATAGCGACCACGGGGTCGATACCGGCCTCAATCTCCACGCGGCAGGCATTGTCGATCATGCCGGTCGCAAGCGCATCGGAAGGGGCACGGTCGTCAGTCGCAAAGCAGCAGCGGCGGGCGCGAGCGGGATTCTCCAGCAGCATCGGCGACAGGTTGGCCAAGTCATGGCTGCACGTACCCTCGCGCAGCATCACGTACATGCCACGAGACAGCTTGTCGAGTGCCTCCTCGGGAATCGTCGACTCGTGGTCG
>USPH01000030.1 GCA_900556515.1 uncultured Collinsella sp. | reverse complement strand
GCTTAAGCTTGGCGTCGCGCAGGGCGTTGGTGACAGGCTGCTTGCAGCGCTCGAGCAGGTCGCGGGTGATCTTCTCGAACTCGGCGCGGGTCAGCGTGTAGTTGAGGTGCAGCGGGCCAGACTGGTTCATGGTAATGAACGGCAGGTTGATGGTAGTCTGCTGGGCGGCGGAAAGCTCCTTCTTGGCGTTCTCGGCGGCCTCCTTCAGACGCTGCAGGGCCATGGGGTCCTGACGCAGGTCGACACCGTTCTCCTGCTGGAACTTATCGGCCATCCAGTCGATGACGCGCTGATCCCAGTCGTCGCCGCCCAGGTGGTTATCGCCCGAGGTGGACAGAACCTCAAACACGCCGTCGGCGAGGTCGAGGATGGAGACATCGAAGGTGCCGCCGCCCAGGTCGAAGACCAGGATGCGCTGGTCGGTGCCCTGCTTGTCCAGGCCATAGGCCAAAGCAGCAGCGGTCGGCTCGTTGACGATACGCTTGACGTTGAGGCCGGCGATCTTACCGGCGTCCTTGGTGGCCTGACGCTGGGCGTCGTTGAAGTAGGCCGGGACGGTGATGACGGCGTCGGTGACGGTCTCGCCCAGATACTTCTCGGCGTCGGCCTTCATCTTCGCGAGCGTCATGGCGCTCACCTGCTCGGCGGTGTAGTCCTTGCCCTCGATGTCGACGACGGCACGGCCGCCCTGGCCCTCCTTGACCTCATACGGCACGGTCTTGATCTCAGAGGTGCACTCGGAGTACTTGCGGCCCATGAAGCGCTTGATGGAGAACACGGTGTTCTTGGGGTTGGTGACAGCCTGGTTCTTAGCGGCCTTACCCACGACGCGGTCGCCGTCGGCACGGAAGCCCACGACAGACGGGGTGGTGCGGTCGCCCTCGGCGTTCACGATAATGGTCGGAGAACCGCCCTCGAGAACGGCCATAGCGGAGTTAGTAGTACCAAGGTCGATACCAAGAATCTTACTCATTAGAAATTCCCTCTCTCTTGTGCGTTTGCACCGACTCGGCGGTCTGTCACACGGCGCTTCGGCTTGTCTTTCAGGATGTAGTGTATCCCCTTATGGGCCGGAATATACAAAATCTAAGTCAATTCATATAAGATTTCTTATTGCTGAGAGTTTAGGTTCTCAAATGTGCAGGTAGATGCGCTGATTGAGTTCTCGGTAAATCTATCGAGATCTATGTAGAGATGGCTGAGGTTTTGGTCCGGGGGTGCCTGGGGCTGCCTTTCGGAAAGCTCATCCCGGTTTGAGCGCGGATTCCGGGTCGCAGCTTCCGTCTGAAAGCTCAACCGGAAACCATATCCCGTTTTGAGAGCTGATACCGGGTCGCAGTTTCCGCTAGCGGGCCCAACCGGAAACTGCGACCCGTTTTTCGGCCAAATAACGGGATGCCCTTTCCGCAGGCGCGCTCAATAGCTCAATATTTCAAGTCACCTTTAGCTAACATTTGCGCAGCTCAACGGCCCCACCTGCGCATTTTTTAGTAAACCTTGGCATACTCGGCGAACGGTATGAAGATGCCGGTCAGAGGGTATTGCAAACGGTCGCTCCCGTGGTATGTTTTTGCCCGAATCAAACCGGCGCGCATCGCCTGTAGCGTCGGTCAACAGAGAGGAAACTACCATGGCTCATCCCGTAATTGATGCCGACGAGTGCATCGCTTGTGGCGTTTGCGTCGACTCCTGCCCCGCTGGCGTTCTGGAGCTCCAGGACGTCGCTACCGTCGCTGACGAGGACTCCTGCGTCGCCTGTGGCGCTTGCCAGGACGCTTGCCCCGCTGGCGCGATCACCGAGATCGTCGAGGAGTAACAACTCCCCCACTTGCACACTCAAAAGTACACCGTGCACAAAAAAGGAGGCCTCCGCATCGCCGCGGAGGCCTCCTTTTGCATTCGTCGTTACTAGGACAGATCGTCTTCGTAGGGCATTAGGTCCGCCAAGTAGCCTTTCTCCTTGAGCATCGCCTCGATCTCGTCGAGGGTTTGCTCGTCCTCCGCCGCGATGCGATGGAAGTGATAGCCGCTCGTCACCGTTAGTAGCGGGAAACTCTTGCCGCTCTCGATATCGTGCAGGTAGCGCTCAACATCGCGACGATTGCGGATGTCCAGGTCGGCCGTGATCTTGCCGTACACACGATGGTTGACGATCACGTTAAGCACGGCGCCACCCGCGTCGACGATACTCGTAAGTTCGTTGCCCGCCTGCTCCACGCTGTGGCGCACCTTAACAAGACGCGTGGGCACGGCGGGGCTGCTGGGGGCCTCCTGCAGCACATAACCACGGTTGGTCGCCACGACATCGTGCCCATCGGCACGCAGCAGGGCAATATCCTGAACCACGATCTGACGGCTCACGCCAACCTCGCGGGCAAGTGCGCTGCCCGAAACGGGCTCCTTGGCCACCTCGAGCACGTCCATGATGGCACGGCGACGCTCGCGGGCGTTCATTATTTACCGTCCAGCAGACGCAGGTGCTTAAGCGAGAGGTCGAGGATCGGCGCGGAGTGCGTCAGGGCGCCCGAGCTAATAAAGTCAACGCCCAGGTCGGCGAGCGCGCGGATATTGCTGGCATCCACATTGCCCGAGCACTCGGTCTTGGCGCGGCCGGCGATAAGCTCAATCGCGGCAGCCATGTCGTCGTGGGTCATGTTGTCGAACATGATGATATCGGCGCCGGCCTCCACAGCCTCGCGCACCATGTCCAGGTTCTCACACTCGATCTCGACCGTCGTGGTAAACGATGCATGGGCGCGCGCCATCTCGATCGCACGCGTCACGCCACCGGCGGCGTCGATGTGGTTGTCCTTAAGCATGACAGCCGTCGACAGGTTATAGCGGTGGTTGCTGCCACCGCCGATCTCGACTGCCGCCTTTTCAAACACACGCATGCCCGGTGTGGTCTTGCGCGTGTCGACGAGCACGGTCTTGGTGCCCTCGAGCGCCGCGGCCATGCTGTGCGTGTAGGTAGCGATGCCGCTCATGCGCTGCAGGTAGTTGAGTGCCACGCGCTCGCCCGAAAGCAGCACGCGCGCGTCGCCGCGCACCTGGCCCACGTGGTCGCCGGCGTGCACCTCGTCGCCATCGGCGACATCGAACAGCACCGAGCTCTGCGAATCCAGCAGCTCAAAGGTACGGGCGAATACGTCCAGGCCGGCGATGATGCCGTCCGCCTTGGCGATGAGCTCAACGGTGGCGGGGCGCGCCGTGGGGCACACACTCGCCGTGCTCACGTCCTCAAAGGTGATGTCCTCGCGCAGAGCCTGCAAAATCAGATCATCGACGACGAGCTTCATGGTAATGGGATTCATGGTCTACTCCTCCACGGCCTGCGTGCCGGCGGCACGGGCCAAATCATCGATTGCAAGGGTATCGACGCTCAGGGCGCGGTGACGTCCGTCGAGCGCGGGCTCGCCGGCCTGCTCCACGGCCAACGACTCGCCGGTACGCATGTACCACGCGGCGCGGCGACCCCAGACCAGCGCTTCGAGCAGGCTGTTTGATGCAAGGCGGTTCTTGCCGTGAACGCCGTTGCAGGCTGTCTCGCCCGCGGCGTAGAGCTCGGGCATCGAGGTGCGGCCGTCCTTGTCGACCCACACGCCGCCCATAAAGTAGTGCTGCGTGGGCGTAACGGGGATGGGCTCGTCCAAGATGTCGCGGCCGTCCTCCAGGCAGCGTGCGCGGATGTTGGCGAAGTGCCCGGTCACCACGTCGCGCTCGACGGGGGCAAAGCTTAGCCACTCGTGCTCGGTGCCGTCCTGCTTCATCTGCTCGCGAATAGCGGCGGCGACCACGTCGCGCGGCTGAAGCTCGTCGGTAAAGCGCTCACCGGCGGCATTGAGCAAAATCGCTCCCTCGCCGCGGCAGCTCTCGCTGATCAGGAAGGTGCGGCCCGGCTGCGGCGAGAACAGACCCGTGGGGTGAATCTGCACGTAGTCCAGGTGCTCCATCTTAATGCCATGCTCCTGAGCAATGTAGCAGGCATCGCCCGTGAGCTGCGGGTAGTTGGTCGAATGGTCGTACACGCCGCCGATACCGCCCGTCGCCCACAGCGTATGGCGGGCATGGATCTTAAACGGCTCGCCGACATGCACGTCCTCGGCGGCGTTTGCCAGCTCGTCGGCGGGACGAACCGAGTTGTCCTCGTCCACGGAAACGGCGACGACACCGGTGCACACCGTGGCGCCGTCACGCTCGCCCGTCAGGATGTCGGTCATGGCCACGTGCTCCAAAATCTGCACGTTATCAAGCTTGCGAACGGCCTGGAGCAGCTTAGTCGTGATCTCCTTGCCCGTAATGTCGGCATGGAAGGCAATGCGCGGACGGCTGTGTGCGCCCTCGCGGGTAAAGTCGAGGCTGCCGTTGGTCTTGCGCTCAAAATCCACGCCCATGGCCAGCAGGTCGTTGATGACCGAACGGCTCGAGCGGATCATGATGTCAACACTCTCGCGGCGGTTCTCGTAATGGCCGGCGTGCATGGTGTCCTCAAAGAAGGCATCGTAGTCCGAGCCCTCGGGCAGCACGCAAATGCCGCCCTGCGCGAGCATCGAATCGCACTCGTCGACAGCGCCCTTGGAGAGCATGACCACGCGCAAGCTCGTCGGCAGGTTGAGAGCCGCATACAGGCCCGCTACGCCGCAGCCGGCAATAACGACGTCGCACTCCATATCGGGGTATTGCTTGGTTTTCACAGGAATCCTCTCCCTTGAATGTGACATAAGGGACCGTCCCTCATGCCGCATTGTTCTAGCGCGCTGCGTACTCGAGCATGCGGTCGAGCGTGAGCTTGGCCTGATCGGCGGCCTCGTCCGACACGCCAATCTGCACCTCGCCCTCGCCCGTCTCCAGACAGCGCACGAGCTTTTCGAGCGTGATGAGATCCATGTTGACGCAGGTGGGCTGCACCGCGGGGAAGTAGAACTTCTTGCCGGTGCCCTGGCAGCGGCGCTCGAGCTCGTAGAGCACGCCACGGACCGTCACGATAATGAACTCGCTCGCGTCGGACTCCTCGGCGTACTTGATGATGCCGGCGGTGGAGCCGATGTAGTCGGCCTCGGCCAAGACGTCGGCCTTGCACTCAGGATGCGCCAGCACGAGCGCGTCGGGGTGGGCCTCCGTCGCGTCGACGATCTGCTCGACGGTGATGATGTGATGGCGCGGGCAGTAGCCGTTGTTGAGAATGACGTGCTTTTGCGGCACCTGCTCGGCTACGAAGCGGCCGAGGTTTTGGTCGGGAATGAACAGGATATGCTGCTGCGGCAGCTCGGACACGATCTTGACGGCGTTGGAGCTGGTGACGCACACGTCGCTCCAGCTCTTGATCTCGACCGTGGAGTTGACGTAGCAGACCACGGCAAGGTCATCGCCGTACTCGGCGCGCGCCGCATCGACTGTCTCGCGCTTGACCATGTGCGCCATGGGGCAGTCCGCGCCCGGCTCGGGCAGCAGCACGGTCTTGGTGGGGTTGAGCAGCTTGGCGCTCTCGCCCATAAACTCCACGCCGCACAGCACGATGGCCTGCTGCGGCAGGCTCTTGGCGAGCTTAGCCAGGTAGAAGCTGTCGCCGACGTAATCGGCCACGGCCTGGACCTCGGGCGCCACGTAATAGTGCGCCAGGATCACCGCGTCGCGTTGGGTTTTAAGTTGCTGAATGGCCTCGACGAGCTCTGCGGGCACCAATGCCGCACGCTCCGTTGCCGTCGTTGCCGATGCTAGGCCGGCCGCGATATCGCGTGCAAGCTCCGACGCATCCATGTTCGCGCTCTGTGCCATCAAGGCCCCTCTCTTTTGGCGAATCTTGGGGCTTTAGTATGACATCTAGGTTTACAGCTGACAAGACAGCTGTAAACCTAGGTGTAAAGTTGAAATAAAGATTCAATCATGCGGCAGGTCCATTTTCGAACTGGCAAGCTGAGGATAGCCGAGCTCTCGATAGCGCAGGAGGCATCTTTCGCCACCGCAATACCGCTCGGCGCGAGTTGCGCACCATGAGGCACGAACGGGCGCTCCCCCGCGAGTGGTCCGCGCCCAATGTGGCAAAATCGAACTACTAAGGGGGCTCAGAATGCTCAAGATTATTGCCTGCGACGACGACGTCGCTTTTCTAGATAGACTGCACCGGATGATCGACCGTTGGTCGACCGAGACGGGCACGGCGGTCGATGTTGCGCTCGTCACGCACGGCGAGGACCTGCTGGCCTGCCATGCCGCATCGCGCGCCGACATCATCCTGCTCGACATGATCATGCCGCTCGTCAATGGCATGGACACCGCGCGCGAATTGCGCCAGGCCGACACCGCCGTGCGTCTGGTGTTCCTTACCTCGTCGCCCGAGTTCGCGCTGGAATCCTACGAGGTCCGCGCCTTCGACTATCTGCTCAAGCCCGTGACTTACGAACGCCTGGCACAGTTACTCGACGAGCTTTCGAGCATGCGCCCGGCGGCAACCGACGAGCTCGTGATCAAAACTTCCTTTGGCTACCACGCCTTGCGCCTGTCCGACATCGAATATGCCGAGGCGCGCAACAAGCACGTGGTCTTCCACCTGCGCGACGGACGCGATATCGAGGCACTCGAGTCGTTCCGCAGCGTCGAGGACCGCTTGGAGCAAAACGCGGTCTTCTTTAAATGCCACCGCAGCTACCAGGTCAACCTGCGCAATATCGATCACTTTGACCGCACGGACATCGTCATGCGCTCGGGCGCGTGCATCCCGCTTTCGCGCAGCTGCAAGCAGGGATTCCAAGACGCCTACTTTGCGGTGCGCTTTGAGGGCGGGAGGCGCTGATGGTCTCCTCGGTCGAAATGATCCTTTGGGCAATCCACCACGCCACGACGCTGCTCTTTGGCGTCTTTGCCTCGGCGGCGCTGTGCGGTGTCGAGATCAACCGGCGTCATGCGCTTGAACTGGTGCTGGTCGGCGTCGTGACCGGCGCTGCCTTTTCGATCGCCAATGCCGTCGGCGGCGAGCTTTTCGCCCGCCAGGTATATCCGCTCGTCGTGCATCTGCCGCTCGTCATCTATTTGTGCGCGCGCTACCGCCTGAGCCCGCTGCTTGCCGTGCTCGGCATTACGAGTGCCTATCTGAGCTGCCAGTTCAGCAATTGGATGGGCATCGCCGCATTTGCCGCAACCGATTCTCAGATCGCGTACTACCTGGCGCGCATCGCGACCACACTCGCCGTCTTTGCCGTCCTGTTGCATTGGGCCGGCGACATCGGTCCACGCTTGGCGATTAAAAGCACCACCGAGCTGGGCATCCTTTTAATCCTGCCGCTCGTCTATTACGTCTTTGACTATGCCACCAACGTCTACACCACGCTGTTCCACTCGGGCTCGGTGGTGACGGTTGAGTTTTTGGCCTTTGCGCTCTGTGCCTTCTACCTTATGTTTCTTGCCGTTTACCTGCGCGAATACGAAGAAAAGGAAACCGCCGAGCGAGAGCGCTGGATGCTCGAAACCCGCGACAGCGCCGCCATCAAAGAGCTCGAGGCTTGGCGTCAATCTGGGCGCGAGCTGTCGATTCTGCGCCACGACATGCGCCACTTCCTACGCGGCCTGGCCGCTTTAATTGAGGAGGGCCACACCGACGAGGCGCTCGATCGCATCGACGAACTCTGCGAAGCCGGCGACCGCACCGCCGTACGCCGCTTCTGCGCCAACGAGACCGTAAACATCGCGCTTTCGTCATTTAACTCGGATATCAATAGAAACGGCATTACCGCCAACCTGCGCGCCGCCGTACCCGAAACCATCCACGTAGGTGACGCCGACCTGTTTAGCGTGCTCTCAAATGCCTTGGAAAACGCTATCACCGCCGCAAGCGCCGCACCCCTGCCACTGTGTAAACGAGGTCACTACCCATGCCCAACCGCATCAACTATCAGCTTGAAATGGAAAAGGTCCTGCGCACGCTGGACGGCACCCGCCCGAAGCTGCTGCTGCACGCCTGCTGTGCGCCGTGCTCGAGCGCAACACTGGAGCGCCTGTCCGCGCACTTTGACCTGACCATTCTTTACTACAATCCCAACATCTACCCGCCGGAGGAATACCACCGCCGCGAGGCCGAGCTGGAACGCTTTGTCGAGCAGGCCGGGTATCACTACCCCGTAGTGGAGCTGCCCTACGACCCGCAGGAGTTCTATACCGCCGTGAGGGGGTTGGAAAATGAGCCGGAGAAGGGCGTGCGCTGCACGGTCTGCTATCGGCTGCGGCTGGAGCAGGCCGCTCGCTATGCCGCCGACCACGGCTTTGACTGGTACTGCACAACGCTCTCGATCTCCCCGATGAAGGACCCCGTGCGGCTGAACGAGCTTGGCACCGAGCTGGGCAGGCAGTACGGCGTGCCGTTCCTGCCCAGTGAGTTCCGCAAAAAGGACGGCTACAAGCGCAGCTTACAGTTGAGCGCCGAGTACGGCCTGTACCGGCAGGATTACTGCGGGTGCGTGTTCAGCAAGCGGGAGAGGGAGAATCAAAACTCTTAAAGCCTTCCCCCTGGGGGGGAAGGTGGCCCCGCAGGGCCGGATGAGGGGCGAGTCTGCCTCCGCCACCCATTTACGGGCAATATCCGCAAGGCTTTCCCCTCATCAGTCAGCGGGCGGGGCCGCTGACAGCTTCCCCCCTGGGGGAAGCCATTCCATCCGATACTTTTTTCACATACAGGAGAGCCCCCTATGACCTTCTATCAAATTGTTTTTCTCTTCTTCGCCTACTCGTTCCTCGGCTGGGTGGGGGAGGTCCTCTTTACCGCCGTCGTGCACCGCAAATATCAGGACCGCGGCGTGCTGAGCGGTCCGCTCTGCCTTCTGTACGGCGTCGGCGGGCTGGTCATCACCTTTGCCCTCGGCGACATCCGTGAGGGCCGGTTCTTCCTGCTTGTATTCAGCGCCGTCTATGCCACGGTCATCGAGTGGATCGGCGGGCACATTCTGGAGTACACGACCCATACCCGGTGGTGGGATTACAGCGCCATGCCGTTCAATCTGGACGGCTATGTCTGCCTCGGCGCGTCGCTGACCTGGGGTGCGCTCGGCGTTATCGTACTCAAATGGGGCAACCCGCTGCTGCTGGCGCTGTACAGCCTTGTGCCGCGCGGCATCTGGGTTGTTGTGCTGCTGGCCGCGCTCGTCGTGTTCTGCGTCGATCTGGTCGGCACACTGCTGGCCATGGCCGGCCTGCGCTACCGCTGGCCCGCCGCCGCGGCTGTAGAAAACCGTCTGGCAAACCTGACCGTCCGCGGCGGCATGTGGATCCTTGACCACGTCGAGCGCCGTATGGCGAAGGCCCATCCCGCACTGACCTTTGTCCGCCCCAAACGGCAGCAGACCGACACGTTTGCCGCCGGGTGCAGCCCTTATAAAATTATTTTACTGTTCTTCATCGGCGCGTTCCTCGGCGACATCACCGAGACGATCTTCTGCCGCGTCACCGGCGGCGAGTGGATGAGCCGCTCCAGCGTCGTGTGGGGGCCGTTCTCCATCGTGTGGGGCCTGGCCATCGCCATGGTCACCCAGCTGCTCTACCGCTACAAGGACAAGCCCGCCAGCTGGCTGTTCGTCATGGGCACGCTGCTGGGCGGTGCGTATGAGTACCTGTGCAGTGTTTTCACCGAGGTCGTTTTCGGTGCGGTGTTCTGGGACTACAGCGCGATCCCGTTCAACCTGGGCGGGCGCATCAACCTGCTGTACTGCTTCTTCTGGGGCTTTGCGGCGATTGCCTGGTTCAAGGTGCTGTTCCCGCCGATCTCCTCCTGCATCGAGAAGCTGCCGCCCTGCGGCGGCAGAGTGCTGACCTGGGCACTGTGCATCTTTATGGCGGCGGACATTGCCGTCAGCTCCGCCGCGCTTGTGCGGTACAATGACCGCCTGAACGGCGTACCTGCGTCCAACAGCGTCGAGGTCTATCTCGACGGGCACTACGGCAATGACCGGATGCATCGGGTCTACCCCAAGGCCGTGCATACCAACTCTTAAGCCTTCCCCTGGGGGGAAGGTGGCCCCGCAGGGCCGGATGAGGGGCGAGTGTGCCATCATAACCCGTTCATGGGCAATATCGGCAGGTACAGCCC
>USPH01000029.1 GCA_900556515.1 uncultured Collinsella sp. | reverse complement strand
CGTGGGCTCGGAGATGTGTATAAGAGACAGGCTTAAGCGGCGACTTAGCATACTCGCGGGCGTGCTATAGATACGCACCGAGGTTGATGGCCGTGGCGTCGGTCTGGCTGCTTGCCTGGGTGCTGGCGCGTTCCAGTAGGAACGGACGTACCAGTTCTTGGCGGTTGATATCCTCGGCGGCGACTGCGGTGACGGTACGCGCTGCGGAGCCGACACGGATATGCTTGATCTTTGCCGGGGCCTTGTTCTCGATTTGCTCCATGAGCAATTGAACGCCCTTGCGGCCAATCTCGTAGCCCGGGGGCGCTACCGTAGTGAGCGGGACCGATCCGCTCCAAGCGAGCGGGTTGCCATCGCAACCTGCTACGCGTACTTGCCCGGGGACGGCGATGCCTTTGTCGACCAGCGCCGAGATGACGCCCGAGGCCAGCACGTCGGTCAGACCGACGACAAAATCGGGGCGTTCGTCGGCGGGGCGCGCGGCGATTTGGGCGCCGATGCCGTAGCCGTCGGCGGCGGTATTCCATTCGCCAGCGTCGATGACTTCGATCTTGATATCGGGGTGCAGAGCGAGCGCCTTATGAATGCCAAGGACGCGCAGGGTGAGTTGCATAAATGCTGCTCGGCCGACGACGACAATATGGTGTGCGCCGCGGGCGATGGCGAGCTCGGCAATGATGCGACCCTGGGCCTCGTTGTCGGCCGCTACGTAGTAGCCGGGCTCGGAGCAATGGATGTCCAGATGGACGATCGGCACGGGCATTTTAGTCATGGCCGGATGCCAGTCGGGGGATGCCATGGGCTGAACCATGACGCCGGACATCTGGGTGCCCATAAAGTAGCGCAGGTAATGGTCCTGGAGAATATCGTCGTTATCGGCGTTGGCGATGAGCAAGTCGTAGCCGTGCTTGCGGGCCTCGTTGTGGGCGCCGCTGGCGATTTGGAGCGAAAAGCCGTGATCGAGACGGGGGAGCACCAGGCCAAAGGACTTGGTGGCGCCGCCCGCGAGCTGACGAGCGCTTTGGTTGGGCAGGTAGCCAAGGCGATTGATGGTCTCGTTGATGAGCTTGAGGGTCTCGGGGCGCAGCTTTTCGGGGTGGTTGAGCGCGTTGGAAACCGTGCCCAGCGAAACTCCGGCCTCGCGCGCGACGTCGCTGATTTTTACCTTTGCCATAGCGGCCCCTTTGATGCGTTTCAAGTACAAGCCAGATTGTAGCATCCCAAACTAACCAAAAAGGGATAGGTTTATTTTGGCAGGTTTTATCTGGGGAAACGCTGTTGCCAACGCGACCACCACGAAGGGGACAGGTGCCTTTGTGGTGGTTTGGACCGGCTGGACGTGTGTGCATCGGGTGGTATCTAAGTTGAGATACCACTTCTGGTATATCAGCTTGCGTTTGCGTGAGTACAATACTCGAACGTTGTACGTCTCAGCGCCCCTTGTGCGTGGACGTCTTGCAGTCACGCGAACGAAGGGATTTATCTTATGTGCGGAATCGTCGGCTACACCGGCTCTGATATTGCAAAGAACATCCTGGTCACGGGCCTCAAGCGTATGGAGTATCGCGGCTATGACTCCTCGGGCGTCGCGCTCGAGGTGGGCGAGGGCGCCGCGGCGCACCTCGACGCCATCCGCCGCGTGGGTAAGGTTGCGGGTCTGGAGAGCGAGCTTTCCAACATCGACAGCGACGCTACCTGCGGTATCGGCCACACCCGTTGGGCCACCCACGGCAAGCCCTCCGTCGTTAACGCTCACCCCCACACCAGCTGCGACGGTCGTATCGCCATCGTCCACAACGGCATCATCGAGAACTTCGCCGAGCTGCGCGAAGAGCTGGAGGGCCGCGGCCACCACTTTAAGAGCGAGACCGATACCGAGGTCTTCGCGCATCTGATCGAAGAGGCTTATGCCGAGACGCACGACCTGATGGCCTCCGTGCGCGAGGCTTGCGCCCACGTGGTCGGTGCCTATGGTCTGGCCGTCGTGTGCGCTGACGAGCCCGGCGTGATCGCCGTGGCCCGCAAGGATTCCCCGATCGTGGTCGGCGCGGGCGAGACCGGCGCCTATGTCGCCTCCGACGTCATCGCGCTCATCGACGCCACCCGCGATGTCGTGGTGCTCGAGGACGGTCAGTTTGCCAAGCTTACGCCCGCAGGCGTCGAGTACACCGACGAGGCCGGCAACGTTATCGAGCCCAAGGTCACCCACATCGACTGGGACCTGGACATGGCAGAAAAGGGCGGTTATCCCGACTTTATGCTCAAGGAGATCCACGAGCAGCCGCGTGTCGTGCGCGACACGCTGGTGGGCCGCATGACGCCGGCCGGCGAGCTCGACATCGACGAGCTGGGCCTTTCGCTCGAGGAGCTCAACGACATCGACCGCGTCTACGTGATCGCTTGCGGCACCAGCTATCACGCTGGCCTCATTGCCAAGAATCTCATTGAGGGCTGGGCTCGCATCCCCACCGAGGTGGAGGCGGCCAGCGAGTTCCGTTATCGCAACCCCATCATTACGCCGACGACGCTTGTCGTTGCCGTGTCCCAGTCGGGCGAGACGGCCGATACCCTTGCCGCCATTCGCGACGCGCGCATCAAGGGTGCCAAGGTCTTCGGCATCACCAACGTGGTGGGCAGCCCCGTGGCGCGTGAGAGCGACGGCGTCATCTACACCAAGGCCAACAAGGAGATCGCGGTCGCCTCGACCAAGAGCTTCATCGGCCAGGTTGTGAGCCTGACGCTGCTGGCCCTGCTGCTGGCGCAGGTCAAGTACCGCCTGACCACCAAACAGGCACGCATGCTGTTCCGCGAGCTTTCCGATACTGCCGAGCAGATCCAGTGGATTTTGGACACGCAGACCGATGCCGTGCATGAGGCTGCCCTGCTGTGCAAGGATGCGCAGTCGGCGCTGTTCGTGGGCCGCGGCATGGGTGCCGCTATTTCCTACGAGGGCGCGCTCAAGCTCAAAGAGGTCAGCTACCTGCACGCCGAGGCCTACGCCGCCGGCGAGATGAAGCACGGCCCCATTGCCCTGATTGACCCGGGTTTCCCTGTCATCGCTGTGGCCACCAAGAGTGCCACCTACGACAAGACCGTGTCGAACCTTATGGAGTGCAAGGCGCGCGGCGCCAAGGTCATCGTCGGTGCCACCGAGGGCGACGAGGAGATCAACAAGATCGCCGACTGCATCATCCGCGTGCCGGCAGTCCGCGACGTGTTCAGCCCCATCACGGCGAGCGTCCCGCTGCAGCTGCTCGCCCGCGAGGTGGCCATCCTGCGCGGCTGCGACGTCGACCAACCTCGTAACCTGGCGAAAAGCGTTACTGTCGAGTAGTTGGTTCCGCCGTTCTAACGACCAAGGCCCGGCTCCGCGTCATTGACGGAGCCGGGCCTTTTTGTACGGAGAAACCACCACAAAGGTGCCTGTCCCCTTTGTGGTGGTTTTGGCAGGTTAGCGGAGCTTGCTGGTCTCGAAGTACTCGGGGAACTGGTCCAGAACCTCAGTTTGGTTGCGGAACATCATGTGAAGGTGCTTGCTGACCAAAAAGCTCGCTTCGATGGGGTCGCGACCGGCGATAGCGCGGCGAATCTGCTTGTGCTCGTTCACGATGTCCTGATTGTCGAGAACCTGCGTGGCGGCGCGCAGCCAGCGGAAGCGCTCCAGGTCGGCATTGGTCTCCTCGAGCCACGACCACACGGTGCTGCGGCATGCGATGCTAAAAATCATGTGATGCATGAGGTTGTCGCTCAAAAAGAAGCCGATGCGATCCTCTTCGGCCATGGCCTTTTCCTGCAGCGCGATGGCGCGGTCGAGCTGCTCGATGCCGGCCGACGTGGCGCGCGCGCAGCACTCCACAATCACCTGCTTTTCCAGATGCTCGCGGATGTAACAGGCACTCTCGGCAAGGGTGAGATTGATGGGTGAGACGTAGGTACCGCTCTGGGGCACGGTGCGCACCAGGCCCTCTTGCGCCAGACGCACCAGTGCCTCGCGCACAGGGGTGCGCCCCATATCCAGGTCGTCGCAAAGTTGCTTGACGCCTAGCTTTTCGCCCGGCTTGTAGTCAAGGTAGACGATTTTGCGTCGAATGGTGTGGTAGGACTGGTCTTGTAGGCTTGTTTCTTGCTCGCCGACGTGCATCGATTCTTCCATAGTGCCTCGCAACCGTTCTATCAAACTCATATGTCAGTTGTTTATTATGCCGCGAATCAGCTCTCCGCGGTGAGTAATTCGGCTGTCGCCCGGGAACTATTGCGGCATCTTAGTCTGTATTTGCGCAAGGCTATGCCCAATGTTGCCGTATCATAAGCCGTCGCAAACGTGAAAGAGAAAGAAGGAACCCCATATGCAACTGGCGAATACCGTACGCGAGCGCTGGAAGGGCGTCTTGTTCTGCCTGATCATCGCTATCCCCGCAACGCTGCTCGGCAAACAAATTGAGGTGGTCGGCGGGCCGGTATTTGCCATCCTCTTTGGCATGGTCCTGGCGCTCATCTTTCCCAAGAATCGCCGCGAACAGCTCGCCGCCGGTGTTACCTATACGTCCAAAAAAGTCTTGCAGTACGCGGTTATCCTGCTTGGCTTTGGCATGAACCTCTCCCAGATTCTGTCCAAGGGTGCCCAGTCGCTGCCGATTATCGTGGCGACGATCTCGACCTCGCTTGTCATCGCCTTTGTGCTCTGCCGCGTCATGAACGTGCCGGGCAAGATTGCGACGCTTGTGGGTGTGGGTTCGTCGATTTGCGGTGGCTCGGCCATCGCTGCGACCGCACCTGTCATTGATGCCGACGATCGCGAAATCGCCCAGGCCATCTCGGTCATCTTCCTGTTTAACGTTATCGCGGCGCTCGTGTTTCCGACGCTCGGCGGTATGCTCGGCCTGACCAACGAGGGCTTTGGCCTGTTTGCCGGTACCGCCATCAACGACACTTCGTCCGTAACGGCTGCGGCGAGCGCTTGGGACAGCATGCATCCCGGTGCCAATGTGCTTGAGAGCGCCACGGTTGTTAAGCTCACCAGGACGCTGGCCATCATTCCCATCACGCTGGCGCTTGCTTGTTGGCAGATGCGTCTGGCACGCAAGGCCGGCGGCGATGCCAAAAATACCTTCTCGTTTAAGCGGGCTTTTCCGATGTTTGTCCTGTTCTTTGTGCTGGCGAGCGTGGTCACCACGGTGTTTCAGCTTCCCGTGTCCATCACGGCGCCCATCAAGGAACTGTCGAAGTTCTTTATCGTGATGGCCATGGCGGCTATTGGCTTTAATACCGATATCGTCGAGCTGGTCAAAAAGGGTGGTAAGCCCATTGCGCTGGGCTTTTGCTGCTGGATTGGCATTGCGTGCATGAGCTTGGGAATGCAGCACGTGCTGGGAATCTGGTAGG
Organism: uncultured Collinsella sp.; assembly: GCA_900556515.1. Taxonomy (GTDB): domain Bacteria; phylum Actinomycetota; class Coriobacteriia; order Coriobacteriales; family Coriobacteriaceae; genus Collinsella. The sequence goes on along the minus strand of USPH01000029.1, from coordinate 4,770 downwards.
CAAGGCAGCCGATTTGCGTGCTGCGTGCTGGCTGCCGCACGCCTGAGGTGGAGCGATAGGAGCTCTTGCGGGTATGGCTTGTCCGCAGGTTTATAAGTCCCGAAGAGCTCTTATCGCCCCGCCAGGATGGCGATGCGGGGCAACTCATATACTCGCAGCGCAGCCCCTTCTGCCCTATAGTGTTTGGTGAGCAATATCGTTCAATTTTGAAACACTCGGTCGTGCGACCGTCGGCGGTTGCACGTCGCCGCGGACAGGGGCAAATCATGAATAGCGATGCCAAGCTGAACATCTTGACCGAGGCCCTGGCTGCTGCCGGGGCCTCGGCATTGGCAATCGATGCGCGTGGGGACGTCGTGATTTCGACTATGAATGACGCGGCGCTTGAGCGGGATGTGGCGGCTTTTGTCGCTGAGCGCCTCGACCGTATAGGAGGCGGCGCGCGTCTGGTTATGGGGCGTGCGGGTACGCGCCTGAGCCTGACCGTTCGCCCCACCGACAAAGAGGGCGGGGGCCTTTGGGTCGTCGTGGTCCGCGAGGTGCGCGGCGCCGCGGCACATGCGGGCATCGAGTGGCTCAACGCCGACGAAGTTGAGGCCCGCTACGAATCGAGCGCGTACGGCATCGTTGAGGGGGCGGCCTCGGTAGCTGCGCCGGTCGCCGAGAGCTACGCGCGCGGCGTGCCCCTTATGCTCGAGGGCGAGCTGGGAGCGGGTCAGGTCGAGATCGCCAAGCGCCTCTATCTGGACGGTCCTTTTGCCGATCAACCCTTTGTTGCCGTTGCGCTCGATGAGCTTACCGATCGCGGTTGGCGCCACGTGCTCAAAAGCGCCGAATCGCCGTTGTTCCAAACGGGGCTGACACTTTGCATTGCGGGCTGGAATGCGGTTGGCCCCCAGCGCCTTCGCGAGCTCGTTTCCACGATGGCCGACACCGCGTTGGCGACGCGCTGCCATGTGGTGCTGACGGCGAATGACATGCCGGGCGGCAGCGAAAGTGATCAAGCCGCCTTTGTGACCGAGCGCTTCGCCTGTGCGGTGAGCGTGGCGCCGGCAATCGTCGAGCAGGGGGCCGCGTCAACGAAGGTTGCGCGCTATTTGGAATATCTCGCTGGTGCATTTGGGACGGCAGCGCCCACGCTGTCTGCCGCGGCGACGAAGGCGCTCGATGCTTACCGCTGGCCGCGCAATTATCTGCAGCTCCGCGAGGTCTCGGAACGACTGTATATATTGGTGGGGGCGGGCACGGTGGATCGCGCTGTGGCGGAGGAAGTGCTAGCCCAAGAGGACGTGATTAAGACCGCAACCTTTGGCGCCCCGACACTCGAAAGCGACCTGTATATCCTGCGACCGCTGACCGATACCGAGCGAGATATCGCGCATCTGGTTGTAGATCATCTCCATGGCAACCGAAGCCGTGCGGCGGAGGTGCTGGGCATAAGCCGAACAACGCTGTGGCGCTTGCTGAAGGACGATGACCGTTGAGCGAGGCGCCCGTGACCGCGCGCGACGCGTGTGCTACAGTCCAAAGCGTTATTGTTTCGATTTGGTTACGGCGTGCGGGGGCGTATGGCTGAGACTACAAAACCGAGCCGCAGAAGGCGGAGTGCCGCGCCGGTCAACCGACGCACGACATCGGTGACGTGGGGCAAACACGCCTCGGGGTTTGACGGCTCGTTCAAACGCACTAAATACGGCTATCCTTCGGCAGGCGCCCGCTTGGCCATGCAGGCAGAGTCTTCGTTGCGGGGCCGCAAACGCGTGGTGGGCTCAAAGCTCAAGCACGACGGAACGCTCGGTTACATCAGCCGCGGGGCGGCTCGTCGCAGCGGACTCAATCCGGCTGGTTGGCATCGCTATGTTCCGATCGCGGTCGTCGTTGCAGTGATCGTCATCGCACTCGCTGCGCTTGGCTACGCCGGCGGCGGCGCCAACTTGGACGCAGTGTTTAAATCGCCCGAGCTCGCGCATGCAGGCACAGAAATTGTTGAGGGCGCTCAGACCCAGACGGGCGTCGCGCCCCAGCGCGGTATCGTTGCGGCAGCCTCCACCATCGCCGACGCTCAAAAGGACGACGGCGAACAGGGCGACGGCGCCGAAACGACCCACACGAACGAAACGACGACAACTCCACCGGCAAGATAAGTTGCGAGCGGGTCCGCCGTTCGTTAGAACGGCGGAACTAATTACTTTACATACACCACGTTGTCGCGGCGGGATTTGGGCTCGGGTAGCGTGTCCTCGGCATAGCCCAGAATGCAGTGACCGACACCGCGCAGGTTGCCGTCGGCGGGCAGGCCCCAGCTGGCCAGCAGCTCCAGGCCCTCGGGCGAGTCAAAGACCTCGTGCGCGCGGTGAATCCAGCACGAATCGACACCCAGTGCATAGGCGGCGTTGAGCAAGTTGCCCATGGCGAGCGAGCCGTCTTCCAGATACGTGGGCACGCTGCGGTCGACCAGTACCACCACAACGGTCTTGGCGCCATAGAAGGGGTCGCTGTTGCTGCCCATGACCTGGGCGTTGAGCTGTGAGAGACGCTCGACGGTCGCGGGGTCGGTGACGGCGACAAACGTCACCGGTTGGCGGCCCATGCCGCTCGGTGCATATTGGCCGGCTTCGATAATACGTGCAAGTTTTTCGGCCTCGACGGGACGATCGCTGTATTTGCGGCAGCTGCGGCGGTGGATGAGCGCTTCGATAGTCTCCATGGTGTCTCCTTGTAGTGGCGTTGCAGATGCCCCGTTCATACCCGTCGGGCTCAAACGATAGACGGTCAATTGCCCGGCCAAAAGGATAGATTCCAATTGGGAAAGTAGGTTTGCATAAAAGTACCTTCAGAATGTGACAAACAAATGGGATGGTTAAACGTTTTATCCCGTCTACCCTGCGGTTTTTTACCACTTGCCTAAATGATGCGCGCATAAGCTCTGATAAAGGTTTTACTAAAGGAGTATCAACGTTTATCAACGCGCCATGGTGGCGCCGGGCCGGGAGGTAACATCATGTTCCAGGCTGGAGATGTCGTCGAGACCGACTTCGAAGGATTTCTGAAGCTGCTGCGTTCCAAGACGCGCGCTTTCGTGTCGATTAACGATCACGAGTACTACATCACGCACACCGATGGCTATTGGCGTGTTCAGGATTGCGAGGCCCTCAACGATAAGGGCCACTTTACTGACTGCTCCGAGCTGGTCAACACGGTCTGCGAGGTCGTCGAACTGCCGTGGATCTGCGGCAAGAGCCTGCACGACAGCTTCTCGGGCGCTACGGTCTACGAGGCCGTCGCTGCTTAACAGCCAACACTCGATATTCTCTCGCAACCGCCGGCGCCGCCCCCGCGCCGGCGGTCTTTTTTGTCGATATGCTTATGTAGAGCCGACCATAAACAACGAGCTTGTTGACGATAGTCAAAACTCGGACTAATGTAGAGATATTAATTGGTCAAAACTCGGACTATAGAATGGTGGGAGAGATGAATAGTGCAGTTAGCCCGGTCGATTTCGACCGGATGCTCAACGGGCTTGTCCGTATCTATTCGGAGTTCGCGCGCGCCTGCGGTCTTTCGGACTGCGCCTACTGGATGCTCGTCGACACGAGTGCGGCGGGCGGAAGCGTTGCCGTGAGTCGGCTGACGAGTGAATGGTTCTACAGCAAACAGACCATCAATTCGGCGATCAAGACGCTTAGGGCGCGAGGGCTTGCGACGTTGGAGTTTGCCGAAGGTAGTCGTAAGAACAAGGTTGTGCGACTAACCGAAGAAGGCGTGCGGTTTGCCAAGCGCTACGCGTTGCCAGCGCAAAAAGCCGAGCAACAGGCATTCGAGGCGCTCGAGCCGTGGGAACAGCGCGAGATCATGCGCTTGGTCGGTAAGTTCTCCCATGTTCTTAACGAAGAGTGCGAGGCATTTAAACGGCAAGTGGCCGCTGAGAACGAGGCTGACGATAAGAGCGAAGGGGAGACATGCGACTCTTAATGAGGTTTATGAGGCCGTATCGCGGGCTGATTGCGGTGACGCTGTTTGCGGTGCTGATAGATAACGTCGGTACGCTGTTGGTTCCCACGATGCTGGCGAACATGGTCAACACCGGTATTACCACGGGCGATATCGACTATATTTTACGCAACGGCCTGTACATGCTTATCGCGACCGGCATGGCCAGCGGCGGCACGGTGCTGGGCTGCTATCTTTCGGCGCGCCTGGCCGCCAACGTGGCCTGCGATATCCGCAATGCCGTGTACGACAAGTCGCTCGAGCTGTCCGCCAGCGACTTTGAGCGCTTTGGCACGGGTTCGATGATTACGCGCTCGCTCAACGACATCAACGTGATTCAGCAGGCGATTCTGCAGACGATTCAGCTGGTGCTGCCCGTGCCGTTCTTGGCCGTGGCGGGCATCATCTTTGCCTGGTTTATCGACCCCGCCATGGGCACGCTGCTGGGCGTGGTCGTTGCGATCGTGCTGGTGGCGGCGGTCTTTACCGTGTCCAACGCCGCGCCGATCTTTATGCGCCTGCAGAGCTTTATCGACCGCATGAACGTGGTGCTGCGCGAGAACATCGTGGGCGTGCGCGTCATTCGAGCATTTAACAAGGAGCACCACGAGGAGCAGCGCCTGGACGAGGTGTTTAGCGATTACGCGGCCAATGCCATCAAGGTCAATCACCTGTTTGTGGGTCTCGACAGCTCCAGCTTCTTTTTGATGAACATCGCCGAGGTGGCGGTGCTGTGGGTGGGCGGCAACCGCTGTCTCTTATACACATCTGACGCTGCCG
>USPH01000028.1 GCA_900556515.1 uncultured Collinsella sp. | reverse complement strand
TACCGGGAGTAGCCCCGACGGTTGACAAAACTATAGGAACACCCAATGACTAGGTAGAAAAACGCCCGTCGGCAGTGGTACCGGCGGGCGCTGCTGTGCGATATGTTGCGTTGTGGGCTTAGTGCCTCATAAAGTGGTATTCGATCACATTGCTGTAGGGGTGACCCGGGCCCACAATGCCCTGCGGGAACAGCGGCTGGTGCGGTGTGTCGGGGTACATCTCTGCCTCGAGGGCAAAGCCAGCGCCCCAGCCATAGTTGGCATCGTCCTTGGCGTGCTCGTCGCCCAGCCAGTTGCCGGTGTAGAGCTGCACGCCCGGGGCGGTGGTGTAGTAATCCAACTCACGACCGGTCCACATCTCCTCGACGTGCATCGCGCGGCGCAGATTACGGCCGTACTGATAGCCATCGATGCACAGGCAGTGGTCGTAGCCACGGGCCTGCTTAATCTGCGGGTCGTCGGCTTCCATGCCGGGCGCGACGGGGTGCAGCTCACGGAAGTCAAACGGCGTGCCCTCGACCGGAGCGATTTCACCGGTGGGGATATTCTGCTCGTTGATGGGCAGGTAGTGGGCAGCGTTAGCAACAAAGAAGTGCTCGCAGTCCATGCCGGCGTTATGGCCGGCAAGGTTAAAGTACGTGTGGTTGGTCATGGACACGTACGTGGCGCAGTCGCTCTCGCAGCCATATTCGATACGGAAACAGCCGGTACGCGTCACGGTAAACACGGCTGTAAAGGTGCGGTTGCCGGGAAGGCCCAGCTCGCCATCCTCAAGCGAGGTGGTCATGCGCACGGCATTGTGGACCTCGTCGAGCTCAACGTCCCACACGCGCTTGTGCAGGCCGTGCTCAAGATCGCTGTGTAGGTTGTTGGCGCCTTCGTTGGCCGGCATATGCCAGTCCGTGCCGGCGATGGTGATCGTGGCACCTGCAGTGCGGTTGGCCACAGGCCCGATGGTTGCGCCAAAGCAGGCGGGGTTGTCAAAGTAATCCTCGAGCTTATCGAAGCCCAGCACCACATCGCGCACGTTGCCGGGAATGTCGGGCACATCGACACCAAGCACGGTGGCGCCATAGTCCATAATGCGAACGCAGATCTCAGGCCCGTTGAGGGTGTAGCGATGAACGGGGGTACCGCACGGCGCGGTGCCGAAAAGCTCGGAAGTGATCATTTGGTTCCTAACATCGAGGTATTTCGGACAAACTGTAGCGCGAACAGGCGAGATTATCACTACACCCCACTAAAGCAGGGGGTATTTTTCTCAAAAAAGTGATGATTGGAGCTGTGCGGGCGTTCATTTCTGACGCGCGCGAGTCTGATACAATTTGTTCGTTATTGTTTGAATTGACGTGAGCGTGGAACAGCGAGGACTCATCGTGATTAAAGCGGAGCGACAGGATAAGGTTCGGCAGCTGCTCGAGGAACAGGGAACGGTCTCGGTCAAGGAGATTTCGGATGCGTTAGGTGTCTCGGATATGACGATCCGCCGTGATCTTGAGGAGCTTGCGAGCCTGGGCGAGATCGAGCGCGTGCACGGCGGAGCCCGCAGTGCGCAGGGCCGTCCACACGCTATGCTGCGCCATGAGTATTCGCACAGCGAAAAGCGCACGAAGCATGCCGAGGAAAAGTTGCAGATTGCGCGCCGTTCTGTGGAGCTTATCGAGGAAGGCTCGACCATCTTTTTGGGCACGGGCACCACGGTTGAGCAGATGGCCTCGATGCTGCCGGCGTTTCGCCTGCGCATTGTGACCAATTCGCTTTCGGTGTTTAACCTGCTCGAGGCGCGCGAAGACTGCGAACTGTGCCTGGTGGGCGGCGTGTACCGCCGCCGCACCGCCGCCTTTGTGGGCCCTACGGCCGAGGACACCTTGCGCGCGCTGGGGATCGACGCAGCCTTTATCGGCGCAAACGGCATTCTGGACGGCGACGTGTCTACGTCTAACATGGAAGAGGGCCGCATCCAGCAGCTCGCCTTTAGCAAGGCCGATTCACGCTACCTCATCGCCGACTCCAGCAAGATCGGCAAGCGCGACTTCTACACCTTCTGCCGCCTGGACAGTTTGGACGCCGTGGTGTGCGAGCCGGGTATCGCCGCCGAGGATCGTGTCGCCATCGAGGAGCACACGCAGGTCATCTGCTAGCTAGCGAGGCAGGCGATACTTCTGCCCTCTGCCGGTGCCTTCAACTGTCGCCAGGCCTGTCTCAACGAGTTTTTTGAGGATGCGAAGAAGCTTCGAGCGACTAAAGGTGACTTTGGCCGCAAGCTCGCTTGTCGATTGAGGGTGTACTCCGCTCAGCAGTCCGAATGCGATAAGTTCGTCGCCTTTGAGCCCCGGGTTATCCATGAGTAGGGGAAGTGTTACCACAATGGCGTTATCCGAAACTTGAAACCGGGGCTTTCTGACGCTGTCCTTATAGGTATCGCGAATTCGCATGATGCCCGTTCCAAAGGCTTCGATAAGACCCAGGCGCAAAAAGACTTCGGCAAGAATACGATTGCGTCTAACGGATAGCATGTCGGACAGATATTCATCGACGGTCATGCTTGCCGGCAAGCCGCCGGGCGAAGCGACTTCCACACGGTCGTCGAACATCGAGATGCGGATGTGTGCGGGCGCATCCCAAGTCCTATGAACGACTGCATTGATAATGGCCTCGCGGAATGCTTCGAGCGGAATGAGCTCCTTGCGGATCCGCTCCATCCCCTGGATCTCTTCGTAGCAGTACTGGGCTTCGAAAAGCTCAAGGGCTCCGTCAATTTCCGCTAGAACGGATGCATGTTCAAGAGTCTTGCGCTGCTTAATGAGGTTGATAGTTTCACCAAACACTGCGATGTCGATACCCGGGAAGCCATTCTCGTCCGCGAGCAGTTCTGCCGCGTTGTTGTAGGTTCCGGTTTCATCAAGCAGGCCAAGGGTTTTGAGAGTATCGGTTGTGAATGACTGAAGCGAAAGTTTTGCTGTTAGACGATTCTCTAAAACGGTGAAAGATAAATCTTGTTTGTTTGCCGGGAGCTGCTCAAAGGAGAGGTTTTGACCCTCGAGTACAAGACGCGAAAGGCCTAGGGTATCAACTGGAATGGTCGCGGTGTCATTGCGCTTGTATGCCTTCGAGCGGTATAGGTAAGGCTTCGATCTGCCGGGAAAGACCGTAAGCTCCACGGTTGCATCGGGCTCGTCGATCTTTAGGGAGTAATCGGGCTGGGGGATGATCGAATCGTTAATCTTGTTTTCGATATCCAGGCAGGTCTGCTTGGGGTCATCGAGGCCAACGGCTTCTCCGTCGTCGTTAATTCCAAATAGAACGCGTCCTCCCGTGCCATTTGCATAAGCGGAGACGGTTTTAAGGAACGAATTGGTGACGCATTCCTTGAATTCAAGATCTTTGGATTCTTGCATTGTGATGCTCCGTTTCGCTTCAATTTGACGTGAAAAATAACACGTAAAAATTTTACACGTCATTTTACGCGTCAAAATTATGACACGAAAAAATTTGCGTGTCATTATGCGCGTCAAAGTGACGCGAAATGACGCGCAAACGCGAATGCATTGGCATTCTGAACAATAACGGAGTTTGTAAGCCTGGGGCTTGATTGGGCTAACGCATGGAATTATCCGTATTCTCGAACACGCTTTCGGTATCATTTTGGCATTAAAAGATACCGAAGTGTGTTCGTGATGCCGATAATAATTAAGAAAGAGGAGCGCTTCGTAGCTGCCTGGAAAGTGAGGATTTGACCATCTGATTGTCTCGATCTGTAACAACTAGGCGATCAAATGCTCGTTAGATGTTACAGATTTAGATTTTCTGCCTGGCCGATTCCGTTTGTCTCAATCTGTAACAACTGGGACCGAAAAGCTCGGCTAGATGTTACAGATCGAGATTGAGCGGACCGGCCTGCGCGTTCGTCTAAATCTGTAACAGCTAGGGCCGAAATACTCGACTAGATGTTACAGATCGAGACGAATGATCCGCTCGGGCCCACCAAAACAAAAAAGCCGCATGCGAACCCGTGGAGGGATTCGTATGCGGCCGACAGGGGGTATGCGGCAAAAGTTAGGCCATAAGCAGGCCGGTCTCCGAGACGTTCTTGTACCAGTACGCGCTCGCCTTGGGATAGCGCTTCTGGGTCTCGAAGTCGATGTAGAACAGGCCATAGCGCTTGTTATAGCCGTTGGTCCAGGAGAACTGGTCCTGCAGCGACCACACAAAGTAGCCGTCGACGTTCACGCCGCCGTCAATTGCCTTGAGGATCCATGCGAGATGCTGACGCATGTAGTCGATGCGAGGGGCGTCGTCGATAAAGCCGTCCTCAAAGTCGTCCTTATAGCCCATGCCGTTCTCGGTAATGTAGATCTTCTTGTAGTTGGGGTAATCGTTCTTAATGCGGAGCAGCAGGTCGTAGAGGCCCTCGGGATAGATAATCCAGTCCCAATCGGTGGTGGGTACGCCTTCGCGCACGCATGACTCGCCCACGCCCTTGAGGAACCAGCGCGAGGAGCCCTTGTCGCCGGTGCCATTGTGGTTGATGTCGTTTTCGCCCTCGGCAGCACGCAGGAACTGGCACTTGTAGGTGTTGACGCCCAAGCAATCGTTGTAGGGGAGCGCGGCGGTCAGCGCGGCGATGTCCTCGTCGCGGACGTCGAGCTCGCCGCCGGCGATATGGGCCAGCTTGGTCGCAGCCTCCATGGTGTCGGCTGCATAGTGGCCGCGGAAGGTAGCGTCGAGTACCCAGCGGTTGTTGATGACGTCGGCCATGCGAGCTGCCTCGCAGTCGGCGGCGTTGTTGGGATCGAGGGGATACTTGGGCTCCAGGTTCTGGACAATGCCGATCTCGCCCTCAAAGCCGCCCTCATGGAAGGCGACGACAGCCTTGGCGTGGGCCACCATCATGTTGTGCATGAGCTGGAAGGCCTTGTCCAGGCGATACTTCTCGCCGTGCGGCCAGTTGCCGACGATAAAGCTGCCCTCGGCGGTCGCGGGAATCTCGTTAAAGGTAAACCAGTGCTTGACCTCGGTGAACTCGGCAAAGCAGAACTTGGCGTACTCGACAAAGGCGTCGATCGTCGTGCGCGTCAGGAAGCCCTCGCCGCCGTTCTGGTAAAAGGCCTCGGGCGTATCGAAGTGATCGAGCGTGACATAGGGGATAACGCCGGCTTTATTGCAGGTGGCAAAGAGCTCGTGATAGAAGGCAACACCCTCGGGGTTGATCTCGCCAGTGCCGTTGGGGAAGATGCGGCTCCAAGCGATGGAGACGCGGATGCCGTTGATGCCGAAACGCTGGCACAGGTCGATATCGACTGGGTACTTGTTGTAGAAATCGCTTGCGGGGTCGGGGGAGAAGCGACCCTGAGCAGCCAGGAAATCGTCCCAGGGCACTTTGCCCTTGCCGTGCGTGCGGGTCTCGCCCTCAACCTGGTAAGCAGCGGTGGCGCCGCCAAACACAAAGCCGTCGGGGAACTGCATGGGGTTGGTCATGAGTCATCCTTTCTGTGGGATACGAATAGGGAGGGTGCCCGAACTGGGGATCCGGGCACCAACAGAGGGAGGAAACTAGTCGAGGTTCTCGCGGAGCCACTTGATGGCGCCAGCGGGGTCGCGGGTAAGGTCGATATATTCCTTGCCGCGGGGAGCGAGCAGCTTAATGCCCAGACGATCGGTGTCGGCCTTCATGTCGTTGTAGTAGCTACGGACCTGCGGGGCGAGCACGATGACGTCGTACTGATCCATGATGGCAGTATGCTGGCCATAGGCGCCTGCGGAGGAAGCGATGTTCTCTCCGGTCTGCGCAGCACCTTCCTTGATGGCGTTGGCAAGCATGGCAGAGGTGCCGGCGCCGGCGCACAGGACGAGGACCTTCAGACCGTCGACATCTTTCTTAGCGGATGCGTCGGCGGCGGGCTCGGGCTGATCGGCGACAGGCTTGCTGTCGGCGGCAGCGGCGGTCGGCTCGACGGAGACGGTAGTCTGCTCGATAGCGGGCGCAGAGGCGTTGGCGGCGATGGTGGCAGCACCATCGGACTCGAGACCCAGCTCGGCGGCGCGCTCGGCCTCCTGGTCGCAGAGCAGCTTATCGTATGCCTTCAAGAACGGTAGGTAGATGATGGCGTCCAGCAAGATGATGATCGCGACAAATACCAGGGCGATAAGCTGGAAGTTCGTGGTGATGAAGATGCCGATGGGGGCAGGGGTAGCCCAAGGCACCACGAAGGAGAAGCCGTTCATGCCCACGTTGTCGATAAAGAACTTGGCAACACTCACGTTGACGCAGCCGGCGGCAACAAAGGGGATGAGCATGTAGGGGTTAAGGATCATCGGCGCGCCAAAGAGCAGCGGTTCGTTGACAGCGAAGGCAACAGGAACAATCGAGGCCTTACCGACGGCTTTGAGCTGCTTGGACTTCATAAAGAGAATCAGCAGAAGCGGCACGATGAACGTGGCGCCGGTGCCGCCGAACTCACCCACGAGCGACATGTTAAAGGTGAGGGAGTGGGCGGGGTGGCCACCGGCCAGCAGAACCTGCAGGTTCTCGGCCTGGTTGGCAAGACGGATGGGGTCGATGCCCGGCTGGACGATCGAAGGGCCGTGGACACCGATGAACCAGAAGAACGCGGTGGCCGCCTGGATAAGGATGAGTCCGGGGTAGGTCTCTGCCGCAGTGAAGAGCGGGGAGAGCAGCTTGATGAGCAGCTCGGAGAACGGAACGCCCATGAGGTTGCGCACAACCACATCGATGATGCCGCAGATGATGACGGCGCCGCCAAAGGGGATGATGTCGCGGAAGTTCTGAGCGATGGCGCCCGGGACCTCCTTGGGCAGCTTAATGGTCAGATCGCGCGAGACGCAGAATTTGTAGACCCACACGGAAATGAACGCGGCGATATAGGCCGAGAACAGACCGCGCGTGCCCATGCTGGTGCAATCGAAGACCGAAAGCTCGGAGCCGTTGAACTTGGTGGTGAACTGCGTAACAGCGAGCAGCAGCATGCTGCACTGGGCGGCAACCATGGTGGAGCCGTCGTTGAGCACCTTGCCGGCGGGCATGCGACGGTTCATGGAAGCCGTGAAGTTCTTGGCGGTGGTGCCGGCAACCATGATGCCCATGACGCCCATGGTGAAGTTGTACAGCTTGTTGCACCAGTCGATGAGCGGCTGGGGCAGCGTGATGCCAACTACGCCGGGAAGGGTGGCGATCAGCAGAAAGATCGAAGAGGTAAGGACGATGGGCATGCACCCAAGGAATCCGTCCTTAATGGCCTGGAGGTAGATGTTTCTCGAGATCTTCTCGAAGAACGGTTGATGCTTCTCGAGCATCTTTACGATGGCGTCCATAGAGCTCCTTTGCTACTTGATGCGCGATGCATGTGGATGGAACTGGTCGTCGATGGATGGTCAGGACTGCCTGGAAACCTTCCTGCTCAAGGAAGGCATTGCGAAATGACAACGTTGTCATTTCGTTAATGACAACGTAAGACATTTTTGGAAGAGCAACAAGGATATACGGGTGAGCGGTCGATATTGTCCGGTAAACGGTTGATTTATCAGTCAGGCAGGTAGTGTATGCTAGAACGCAAAAAACAAGCGATGCAAAACCGACTGGAGAAGTAGTGGCAACGATGGACAAGAAAAATGTCTCGATGAATGATGTGGCACTTGCCGCGGGCGTTTCTCTCAAGACGGTGTCGCGCGTGATCAACGAGCCCGATAGCGTACGAGAGTCGACACGCGATAAGGTTCATTCGGCCATGGAGGCGCTCGGGTTTCGAACCAACTTTGCCGCGCGTTCGCTCAAGTTAGGCCGTTACGGGTGCATCGGCGTCGTGCTGTTTCACTTGTCGGGCGGTGCCGTGGACATGATTGACGGTATCGCCGATGCCGCCGAAGAGCGAGGCTTTGCTCTTACGATGATCAAAAAGCGGGCGGGGGAGAAGATGACCCTTGCCGAAGCGGCGCGTAGGATGTCGCAGCTCCCCGTCGACGGCATGATTTTCAACCTGCGCCAGATGGTCGATGACTTTGATACCTTTGAGGCGCCGAAAGACCTCAAGACGGTGATTATCACACCGATGGAACATCCTGCCTGCTCTACCGTCAGTGACGACCAAGAGGGCGGCGCGCGCATGGCGTGCGAGTACTTCTTGAACCACGGGCACAAGAACGTGTACTTCGTCTCTGGTAAGAAAGAGTCACTGTCGAGCCAGTGCCGTATGAAAGGTTGGCGAGCGGCACTCGAGGCACGTGGCATTGAGCCGCCCGAGCCTCTGCAAGGCGATTGGAATGCGGATAGTGGCTATGCCGCGGGCCTTGTGCTTGCCGATAAGCCCGATTGCACGGCGGTCCTCGCTGCTAACGACTGCATGGCAAACGGCGTGATGATGGCTCTACGTGACAGAGGGCTCAATGTGCCCGACGACGTGTCCGTGATCGGCTTCGACGATGAGCTCTACAAGACGATTCCCAACTCGATTCTGACGTCGGTGAAGTTTCGCCACCGCGAACTGGGCATCCGTGCGCTTAACGAGGTCGTCGCAGGTCTGGAAGCCCCGAGCTCCAGAAGCCGTACGCTCGTCTCGGGCGTGTTGGTCGAGCGTTCCAGCGTAAGGGATCTGCGGGCGTAGACGTGCTCGGCCTGCTCGTCTAAATCTGTAACAGGTGGGACCCGAAAACTCGGCTAGATGTTACAGATTTAGACAATTCGGCCCGGCTTATTCCGTTTGTCTCGATCTGTAACAGTTAGGAGTGAAATGACCAGCCAGGTGTTACAGATCTAGATTGATTGGATTGACCCATCTGTTTGTCTCGATCTGTAACATCTAAGCGGTCAAAAGCGGTCTACATGTTACAGATTGAGATTTTTGGCTTGGCCTGTACGTTCACCTCGATCCGTAACAGCTGGGACCCAAAAACTCGGCTAGATGTTACAGATTGAGATGAACAGGAGGACGGGTGCGGTCTAAACAAAATGGCCCGCGCATCACACATCGATGCACGGGCCATTTATTGTCTGCAAGCGGCAGGTGGTGTCAGCGTCTTATGCCTCGAGGTTTTCCTCGATCCAGGCGACGGCACCCTTGGGATCCTTAGTGAGGTCGATGTACTGTTTGCCCTTGGGCGACAGCAGCGTGATGCCCAGGCGGTCGGTGTCGGCCTTCATCTCGTTGTAATAGGTGCGAACCTGCGGAGCCAGGACGATGACGTTGTACTGGTCCATGATGGCGTAGTGGCTGCCGTAGGCACCGGCGTTGGCGGTAATGTCAATGCCCAGCTCGTCGGCGCCTTCCTTAAGCGCGTTGGCGAGCAGTGCAGAGGTGCCGGCGCCAGCGCACAGAACCAGAACCCTCAGATCCTTGCCCTTAAGGGCGGACGGAGCTGCGGAGGCCTCAGTGGCAGAAGCGGTCTCGACAACAGGAGCCTCAACGGCGGGGGCGGCAGCGGTCTTGACGGCCTTGGTCTCCTCGGCCTCTTCTTCGGCCAGGGTCTCGGCCTCCTGCTTGCACAGGACGTTGTCGTAGGCCTTGCAGAACGGGTAGTAGATCAAGAAGTCAACGACCAGCAGGACGACAACCAGGACCAGAGAGATCGGCTGGAAGTTGGTGTCGATGAAGGTGCCGATCGGTCCGGGGAGTGCCCACGGCATGGCATAGATAAAGCCGTTCATGCCCAAAAAGTCGATGAAGAACTTACCAATGAGGACGTTGGCCACGGGGGCAAACAGGAACGGGATCAGGAAGTACGGGTTGAGGATGATGGGCGCGGCGAACAGCAGCGGCTCGTTGACGGCGAACATCACGGGCACGACAGAGGCTTTGCCGACGGCCTTGAGCTGCTTGGAGCGCATAAAGAGCAGGAAGATAATCGGGACAATGAACGTGGCGCCGGTGCCGCCGAGTTCGCCGATGTAGTTACCGAAGTTTTCGGTCAGGGCGAGGGCGGGGTGACCGCCGGCCTGCAGCGTGGCGAGGTTGGTAGTGATGTTGCCAAACAGCGCGGCGTTGAGGGCAGGCTTAACGACCGAGGGGCCGTGGATGCCCATGAACCAGAACAGAGGGATCATGAACCAGATGAGGGCGAGGCCGGCGTAGGAATCGGCAGCGGCGAACAGCGGGCTCACCAGCGTGGAGATGACGTTGGCAAACGGGACGGCCAAGCAGGTGCGGCAGATAACGTCGATGACGGCGACAAACAGGATGGAGAAGCTGAAGGCGAAGATGTCGCGGAAGTTCTGGGCGATGGCGCCGGGGACTTCTTTGGGCAGCTTGATGGTGATGTCTCGCTTAATGCAGAAGGCATAGATGTTGACCGTGGCAAATGCGGCGACAAAGGAGCTCAGCAGGCCCTTGGTGCCCATGTTGTCGGTAAAGAACACCGAGACATCGGCGCCGTCGATCTTGGCACTCGTCTGGGTCTGTCTCTTATACACATCTGACGCTGCCGACGAAGCTAG
>USPH01000027.1 GCA_900556515.1 uncultured Collinsella sp. | reverse complement strand
CATCGGCATAGAGCTGCGCGATTTTGGTGCGGTTCACGTATCCTCCCATAACGGTTGAATGATAGTTATCCATACAGTTCGATATTCTAGCAGCTCGGCTCATTTGGGCTATACAGATAAGGCATTGGCGGGATGGTTTTTCAAACGAAAAGCGCCCGCGGCCAAATGGTCGCGGGCGCTTGACGAGGTGCCTTTTGGCTGTATGGCGCGGGGCCTGGCTACTTGGTCTTGGCTACCAGCAGCGGGTCGCCCAGCTTGACGAGCGGGTTGCCGCCGATAAGCGTTCCAGATTCGCCGACATGGTCGATGCTCTTAAGACGATCGAGCTCGGAGACGATGACGGTCACGATGTCCTCGTGACCAGCGGCCTTAATGGCCTCGCGGTCGAAGCTGATGAGCGGCTGGCCTGCCTTGACCACATCGCCCATCTCGACAAAGCGGGCAAAACCCTTGCCGTTCATTTCCACGGTGCCCAGGCCAACATGGATGAACACGCGCAGGCCGTCCTCGGTAATCATGCCGATGGAGTGGTTGGTGACAGTGGTGGCACCGATGCGGCCGTTGGCGGGCGCATAGACGGTGCCGGTAATGGGCTCGATGCCATAGCCCTGGCCAAGCATGCCCGAGGCGATCGTCTCGTCGGGAACCTCGTCCAGGTTGACGAGCACGCCGTTGATGGGGGCATAGATGACGCCTTCGCGGGTAGCGAAGCTTGCTGCGGGCGGAACGGACGCCTCGCCGGTCGAGGTGAAGGTGGACTTAAGCGAATCGAGCAGACCCATAGTTGCCTCCAACTTAAATAGGCGCATATCGCGCGTTTGGTTTGCCGGAAACGTTTCACATGTGTTTCGCGGCTTGGTCAACGCCTCTATTCTACGCTGCTCAACGATACCTCTGAACTGGGATTATGTGATATATCAGTTGAAGGGAAACTTATTGCCGGAGTGTTTCTGCGCCACGGGTTCAAGTGGGGTACGCTTGAAGGCAAAAAACAAGGGCGCTTAATTTGCGCGAAGGGAGCACATATGATTGTCGAGAACCATGCGCTGTGGGGCGAGGAGCCGACCGAGGAATATCCGGCGACCTTTACGTATTTGGGTGCCGAGCCGCTGCCCGATAAACCGAATGGCCGCCGCCCTGCCGTGATTATCTGCGGCGGAGGTGCGTTTACGCATATCGCTCCGCATGAGCAGGATCCCGTGGCGTTTGCGTTTTTGGATCACGGCTACCAGGCCTTTGTGCTCAACTATGTCACGAGTTCTACGGGTGACGTGGGCTTTCCGCACCCCCAGGCGGATCTTGCCAAGATGGTCGCCACGGTGCGCGCCAACGCCGACGAGTGGCATGTCGATCCTAAGCGCGTGTGCGTCGTGGGATTCTCGGCGGGCGGTATGATCTGCGCCTCGCTGGCAACACAGTGGAAGACCGGCCCCTTCGCGGCACTTGCCGGGGCGTGTCCGGACGACATTCGTCCCGATGCCGTGGTGCTGGGCTATCCATTGCTCGACTTTGCCTATGTGCGTGACATGCAGACGCGCGATCCGCGCATTGACTTGCGTGTGCCCAAGACGGGCGGCAAGACGGGGCGCGATTTGCTCAACGACTACCTGTCGATGGTGACGGGCGGCGAGGCAACTGACGAGCATCTGGCCGACATCTGCCCCACCACGCATGTTTCGCGTCAGATGCCACCGACCTTTGTGTGGGGCGTGTCCGACGACAAGACGGCGCCGATCGCGCAGGTCTACCCGTTTGCGCAGCGCATGGCCGAGGAGGGCGTTGCATGCGAGATGCACGTCTTCGACCAGGGTGGTCACGGCCTTTCGCTCGGCAACGCCAACACCGCGGTCGACAACGAGGACAAGCAGGTGGCGGTCCGCCCTTGGATTCGCCTAGCCTTCCGCTTCCTGGAGCGCCATCTGTAAGAGGACGGGCATCCCAGCCCTTCAATAACTTGCGGTGAAATAGTTCCTATCTGGGGCATCAACCAGTCCATCCAGGAACTATTCCACCGCAACTTCGTTTTTGATGCCCCGCCCGGAAACTGCATCCCAGTCCCCCCTTCAAGGTGGGACACGGTTTCCCATAGGGCCTCGACTGGGAAAGTGCGTCCCGTTTCGAGTGGGGATTCCGGGATGCATTTTCCGTAAGAGGCCTGTTTGGGAAACCATATCCCGTTTCGAGCCAGAATTCTGGGATGTAGTTTCCCCGAGAGGCCTCATCGGGAAACTATGGCCCTGAACTCTCCTGCCTGTCCCCATTGCGCCAATCTGCTGATTGAACGTCATTGTGTGTTCACGCTATCATGTAAGCTTAAAATTGGTTAGCCATGGCAAACGGTTAGTCATGGTAAACAAAATGCAACGCCCTGTGGGCGCCGGGGGAGGAACACGGACGTGAAGCTCGATACGCTCGAGATTGGAAAGGACGCCGTTGTCGCATCGGTGGCATCGGACGACCAGGCACTCCGACAACATATTTTGGACATGGGCCTAACACCGGGCACCGAAGTCACCATGATGAAGTACGCCCCCATGGGCGACCCGCTCGAGATTCGCCTGCGTGGCTACGAGTTGACGCTGCGCAAGGACGATGCCGCACGGATTGAGCTCGTGGGTGTTCACGACACAGATACGGGTCCGCGCGCTAACGCCGCAATCGGCACGACGGAGCACCCGGCACTCGGCGAGGGGACGTATTCGCCCCGCGCGGCAAAGACGGCCGTGCCCGAGGGTGCGCCGCTGCATTTTGCCCTTGCCGGTAACCAAAACTGCGGCAAGACCACGCTGTTTAACCAGCTGACGGGCTCCAACCAGCATGTCGGCAACTTTCCCGGCGTGACGGTCGACCGCAAAGATGGCACTATCCGCAACCACCCCGAGGCGGGCGTTACCGACCTGCCTGGCATCTATTCGCTGTCGCCGTACACGGGCGAAGAGATCGTTAGCCGTCAATTCATCCTTGACGAAAACCCCGACGCCATCATCGATATCATCGAC
Organism: uncultured Collinsella sp.; assembly: GCA_900556515.1. Lineage (GTDB taxonomy): Bacteria > Actinomycetota > Coriobacteriia > Coriobacteriales > Coriobacteriaceae > Collinsella. Next base: position 7,679 of record USPH01000027.1, on the reverse strand, counting down.
GCCACCAACATCGAGCGTAACCTGTACCTGACGCTGCAGCTTATGGAGCTCGACCGCCCCATGGTCATCGCGCTCAACATGATGGACGAGGTGACGACCAACGGCGGCGCCATTGACGTCAACCTGCTCGAGAGTCTGTTGGGCGTGCCGGTCGTCCCCATTAGCGCCGCACGCAACGAGGGTATCGGCGAGCTGGTGGACCATGCCCTGCATGTGGCGCGTTTCCGCGAGCGTCCCGGCCGCCTGGACTTCTGCGCACCCGATGGCCCAGACGGCGGTGCACTGCATCGCTGTATTCACGGCATTGCCAACCTTATCGAGGACCATGCCGCGACGGCGCACATTCCCGTGCGTTTTGCGGCGACCAAGCTGGTTGAGGGCGACGAGCTGGTGACCGAGGCGCTTCACCTGGATCGCAACGAGCTCGACGCCATCGAGCACATCATTACCCAGATGGAGGGCGAGGCCGGCACCGACCGCCTGTCCGCGCTGGCCGATATGCGCTTTAGCTTCATCGGCGACGTGTGTGGGCGCTGCGTCGTCAAGCCGCACGAGAGCCGCGAGCACGTGCGCTCCGTCAAGATCGACCGCATCCTGACAGGTCGTTACACGGCCATCCCGGCGTTCCTGGTGATCATGGGTCTCGTTTTTTGGCTGACGTTTGGCGTGATCGGCGCGGCGTTGCAGGGACTCATGGAGGACGGCATCGCTGCCATCATCGCCTCGGCCGATGCGGGCCTCAAGGCGTTCGGCACCAACGACGTGGTGCGCTCGCTGGCTGTCGACGGTGTGCTTACGGGTGTGGGCAGCGTGCTGACCTTCCTGCCGATTATCGTCGTGCTCTTCTTGTTCCTCTCCATTCTGGAAGACTCGGGCTACATGGCGCGCGTCGCCTTTGTCATGGATAAGGTGCTGCGTCGTTTTGGCCTGTCGGGCCGCAGCTTTGTGCCCATGCTCGTCGGGTTTGGCTGCACCGTGCCGGCTATCATGTCGACCCGTACGCTCCCATCCGAGCACGACCGCAAGATGACGGTCATGCTCACGCCGTTCATGAGCTGCTCGGCCAAGTTGCCGGTCTACGGTCTGCTGTGCGGGGCGTTTTTCCCACAGGCGACGGTTCCCGCCATGGTCTCGCTCTATCTGATCGGTATCGTGGTCGGCTGCATTGCGGCTTTGGTGCTCAACCGCACGGCATTTAAGGGCGATCCGGTGCCATTTATCATGGAGCTTCCCAATTACCGCCTGCCGAGCATCAAGACGACAGTGATGCTGGCATGGGATAAGGCCAAAGACTTTATTACCAAGGCCTTTACCATTATCTTTGCCGCTACGGTGGTCATCTGGTTCCTTCAGACGTTCGATATCCGCTTTAATGTGGTCGCCGATCAGTCGCAAAGCCTGCTTGCGGGCCTCGGCAGCATCATCGCGCCGGCGCTGGCGCCGCTTGGCTTTGGCGATTGGCGCGCATCCACGGCGCTCGTCACCGGACTTATCGCCAAGGAGAGTGTCATCTCGACCCTCACCGTGCTTTTGGGCGCGACCTCGCCCGCGGCACTGTCGACCATGTTTTCGCCGTTTACCGCTTACGTGTTCCTGGTCTTTACGTTGCTGTACCCGCCGTGCGTGGCTGCGATCGGCGCCGTCAAGAGCGAGCTGGGCGCGCGCTACGCCGTTGCCGTGTTCGCGTTTCAGGTGGCAGTCGCCTGGATCGTGGCGTTTGTCGTGCATTCGGCGGGCATATTGCTGGGGTTGGCTTAGGGGCGCGTTGATGCTCCGCGCTTTTGGGCGAGCAACAATTCAACAAAATATGAGCCAGAATACCGGTAATTGTCGGCCTGCGGGGACTGTCCTACGCTGCAGGTTGCCGTTCGCTGCCTATTTGCTGCCGTTTACGGATTCGTAAATACTTGCAATCGTCGGTCGATTTAACCGCATTACGCGATGCCGATGCACATTTTTTGTGCCCCTTTCTACAATCACTTTGTGTCTATTGCCGAGCATGTCTTCCGTTTCGCCTGTGTGGGGACGTGGGGTGCAATAGTCGTTTGTAGAGGCTCATTGAGGAGGGAATTGATGAAAGAAAAATTCCAATCGTTCGGAAAGGCAATGCTCGTTCCGATTACGCTCATTGCCATTTCCGGTCTCTTTTTGGGTATCGGTAGCGTTTTTACGACCGAACTGACCCTTGTGTCCCTTGGCGTTAATTGGGACTGGTATGCCGCTTCGCCGCTCTTTACGTTCTTCTCGGTATTTAAGGGTCTCGGCGAGGTAATCATTGGAAACCTCGGTGTTTTGTTTGCCGTCGGCTGCGCCTTCTCCTTGTCTCGCAAAGAGAAGGGCTGGGCTGCCTTTTCTGCCCTTGTCTGCTATCTCACCATGCTCAAGACGGTTGAGATTCTGCTTGGAGCAGCTGGCTTGGCTGCCGACAATACAACGGTGGAAGCTCTTCAGAAGGTCGGCCTTACGTCCATTCAGGCGAGTGAGCAGTCCGCACTCTACACTACCTCGCTCGGCTTTTTTGGCTACAGCTCTGGTGTCTTTGGCGGCATTATCGTGGGCTGCCTGGTCGCCTGGATCACCGGCCGTTTTTACAAGACCAAGCTTCCAACGGCGCTGGCGTTTTTTGCGGGCAGTCGAACGGTCCCCATTGTATCGCTGGTCGCCGGTGGCATCCTGGGCGGCATCATGTACTTCGTCTGGCCCGTCATCGGTGGATGCTTCTCGGGTATTGCGACGTTCGTGAAAGGCTCCGGTCTGGTCGGTACGTTTGTCTATCGCTGGGTGCTCGAGAGCCTTGTGCCGTTTGGCTTGCATCCGCTGCTCGAGACGCCCATGTATTGGACTGAGCTTGGCGGCTCCATGGTCGTCGATGGAACGCGCGTGGTGGGCAATAGCGCCATTCAGCTTGCACAGCTCGCTTCTCCCAGCAGTGACAAGCTCTTGGTTAGGGCCTTCATGGCTGGCTATGGCATTAACGATTACGCGTTGTTCCCGGGCATCGCCCTTGCTATGTGGTCTTGTGCCAAGCCCCAGAACCGCAAGAAGGTTGCTGGTCTTTTAATCCCCACAGTGATTTCGACTGTTTTCTTTGGCGTTACGGAGCCTATTCTCTTTACGTTCCTGTTTGCCGCCCCCTGGCTCTACTTTGGCGTTTACGCTCCGCTTTCCGGACTGGGTGAAGTTCTCTCGGAGGCAATGGGCGTTTCGGTGTACCAGGGAAATATCAAGGACCTGATCCCATTCTTATTCCGCCCCGAGAAGCTTAATCTGCTTCCGTACCTTATCCTGCTCCCCGCCTTTTTCCTGGCAGCTTTCTTCCTCTTCCGGTTCTTTATTACTAAGTTCGATATCAAGACGCCCGGTCGAGACGATGGTGACGATATTGAGTTGATCAACAGCAGAGCTGAGTTCGAGGCAAAGGCCGCTGAGGCAAAGGGCGAGTCTGATAGCACTCCCGAGAAGGCAGTCCAGGGCCGTGCGACCAAGGACAGCGCGCTTGCTGTTGGCATTGTCGAAGCGCTTGGTGGAGCCGACAACATTGATGATCTTGACAACTGCATCTCACGTCTTCGCGTGATTGTCAAGGATGGTTCTAAGGTTGCAGACGACGAGGTGTTCACCAAGAATCTTGAAGCTATGGGCGTTATCCGCCTGAGCGACAAGGCAATCCAGGTCATTTACGGTCCTCGTGTCGGCGAAGTCGCTTCTGAGGTGCACGAAGTTCTCGGTGACGAGTAAAACGCGCAAGTGGCTTTCAATTGCATAGCGCAATTCCAGGGCTTGGCTTCCTATCGCATGATTTAGGGGGCCAAGCCTTCTTGTTTTAGATTGTCAAGGCAGATACTCAATAGTTCTTCGAATGCGAGAATACAACTCCCGGTAAAGCAGTTAGGCTTAACGTTCTTAAGATCCATTGGGTGATCGTCATGTATCGTAAAGATTGCGTCTGCCGTCTTGGCGAGCTTACTGTCTTCGTTGCCGGTAAACGCGAGGGTCGTAATGCCCGCGTCGTGGCATGCCCTTGCGGTTTCCAGGATGGCTTCTGTCTGGCCCGATTTGGATATGAGCATCATGCAGCTGAGCGTATTTCGGTTGGATTCGACAAACTGATCGGTTTCTAGGAAGTCCTGTATGACGGCCAAAAAGCCAAGTCCAACGAGCTTGGTCGCCATGTACTGCGCAACGATGCGTGAGAAGCCCTCTCCGTTTACTCCGATCATTCTGTTGCGATGCAGTGCGGCGATGAATACGTCTACATCTCCGGTGTGACATACGAAGTGGACGCTACTGTCTTTGAGTGATTGATTCATTTCGCGGGAGACATGCTGAAGGTGCTTGAGATCGTACATCATTTCGCGGTAGCCACGGTAGCCGAGCTTTTTCGAAAGCCTGATGACTGTCGTCATGCTGGTAAAGCATGCCATGGCGACGGGTTTTATGCCAATATCATCGAGGGCGTCGATATTGTTGAGTAGGTATTCGAGTACGCTTTGCTCGGTTTCGGATAGCTTTGCGGCTGAGTAGAGCTTGGAAATCTGCTTTTTATCAACCATCGGTGCTTCCTTCCCGCCGGACGTGTGTGGCCGCTTCCGTTGCGTAAATAATAACTCCTTGGGGAATTCCTTTCCCGCCTTGCAACCGGGGCGGGAAGCGGCCCTCCATGCTGGATACAATATCCAAACACAGGCGAACCATGCAATATTGAATGTGCTAATTGGGGGTTTCGATATGAAACTTACGGTCATAGGTGGCGGTGGCGTCCGCTCCATGTTTTTGGCAAAGAGCATAGCCCAGCAGGCGTCATCGCTTGGAATCGACGAACTTGTGTTTATGGACAATGATCCCGAGAAGCTGCGCATCTACGGTGGCCTTGCCGCCCATGTCTCGGGCATGCTTTGCCCCACGCTTAATTTTTCACTGACGGGCGATGCAGTCGAGGCCGTTAAGGACGCCGATTACGTGATCACGACGATTCGCGTCGGTGGGGACCATATGCGCGTTCGCGATGAGCGCATTGCTCTTTCGCATGGGGTTCTTGGCCAAGAGACGACTGGCGCAGCCGGCGTGTCTTTTGCCATGCGCTCCGTCCCTGCGCTTGCTTCGTATTGCGAGTTAATCAAGAAGTACGCAAAGCCGGACGTCAAGGTGTTTAACTTTACTAATCCCGCTGGCGTCGTATCTCAGGCCCTACGCGATATGGGCTATGATTTTACTTATGGCATTTGTGATGCCCCCTCGGGCATGTTGCATCAGTTTGCCGAGTATAAAGGCGTTGATCCCGCATCGGTTCAGGGCGAGTGCTATGGACTCAACCACCTCTCGTTCTTCCGCAATGTGACGGTTGACGGCGAGGACATCATGTCCGACTTGATCCACGACGACGGGGCATATGCTCATACAGATCTTAGGTTCTTCGAGAAGGACCTCGTCCTAAATCGCGGATGCGTGCCAAATGAGTACCTATACTATTTCTACTATCGCGAGCGCGCCGTTGCCAACGTTCTCTCTTCGCCCCAGACGCGCGGCGAACTAATCGAAGAAATTAATCGAGAAATGACGAGCGAGCTTGCATCTATCGATATTGAGAACGACTTCGAAAAAGGCCTCGCGTGCTTTGAGAAGTGGTACGGAATGCGCGAAAACAACTACATGGCGGCCGAGACGGGTATTCATCGCGACAAGCCGTGGACGTTTGACGTGTACGGCAAAGATGCTGGCGGATACGCAGGTGTCGCGCTCCGCTTCATGGATATTGCTCGCTCTGGCAAGACGCAGCAGATGATCCTGTGCACCCCCAACAATGGCGCCATCCCCGGCCTTCTCGATACAGATGTCATTGAGTCAACGTGCGATATCTCCACCGATGGCTGCGTGCCGCATCGCGTCGAAGCCGATTCTGTGCCCGCGGGAAACCTCGAATTGATTCGTCGCGTCAAGTACTACGAGCGCACCGTGGCGCGTGGCATCGTTAACCGATCGAAGCGCGACATTGTCGAGAGCCTCGCGATGCACCCGCTCGTTAATTCGTACTCCTTGGCGAAAGATATCGCCGCGCAGTACTTTGAGCTTAACCGCGACTACATCGACGGCTGGACAGACTAGTCTGGACGTTAAAACTAGAAATTATGGATGGGCGGACCGGCGTTTATATTGGCGCCCGTTCGCCCTGCTTAGTAAGAAAACGGGTATAGAGTGAACTTGCGAGAGAACTTCAATGTCTTTCTGGAATCGGGCGATCGGGCGAAGGAATGCCGGAGTGGCTGCACGATGGCGTTATATATCCCCTTGTTTGTTATGAGCGCGCTTCAAATTGGTGTATCAAACGTTGCAACTGAGCTCGCCTATATCAATCCGTCCATTACGCTTATTTGCACTGTGGTCGCGGCCTTTTTAAACCTGCTTCTATCGAATGTGGCTTTTTCATTATTTGCCGTCGACCGGTCCAAAGAGACGGTGCAACCTGCTCGAACCCCTCCGGTTTATCTCTTGGCCTCGACGGTTCCCCTCCAGATTTCTGGGGCGCTGCTAATTTATTTGGTTCACTTGATTTTATCGGCAATTGTAGTCTTTGCCTCGCTTGCGAGCAGTCAGCTCGGGGTGTTGTGTTCGCTTGTGGTGGCAGTAATCGTGACGCTTCTTTCCGCGTCGTTCGTATTCGTGTTAATTGAAGATGCGGACGTGGAGCAGAGGGGACTACGAGGCATTCGGTTTGCACCACGCTACATCATGCGTTCGGTCACGGTGCTTCGTTCCTCCTGGAGAGAAATCGCGCGTCCCGCAACGCTGCTGGTGGCATGGAACCTGGTTGCAAGTTGCGCTATCCAGGTTCTTGTTGGATGGGTAGTTTCGAGTGCGGCGCTGCCGTCGGCACTTTCAGTGACGGCGCTTGTGCATGAGGGACTTTATTATGGGGCGTTTGCTTATATGCTGCTTTTGCTAGTTCATTGTGCGGTTGCGAGTTGGCTCGAAATTGACGTGCTCATGGGGGTGTCCTTGTGCGTATCCGAGCAGGCGCGATAGCCCGAAGATGAAGCCACGTTTTCGACATTGAGTTCCTGCGTACCTTGCTTTCTAAGCAGAATTGGCGCGCCGTCTGTTAACAATCGTTTTCCAAGAATTCTTTTGTTGCTCATTTTATAGACTTCTCATTGCTATAATCGCCCACCGCTCAAGATAATCGGAGAGGTTTTCCTATATGGCTCAAACAAAGCAAGACGGCATCACGCTCAAGCAGTGGCTCCCGCTTATCGGGCTTGCCTGCTGTTCGTTCGTGTTCAACACATCAGAGTTCATGCCCATTGGCCTTCTGACTGATATTGCCGCATCGTTCTCGCTCACCGAGGCCCAGGCGGGCATCATGATCTCGGTCTATGCCTGGGGCGTCATGCTGCTGTCGTTGCCGCTCATGGTGTTTGCCTCGCGCTTCGAGTTCAAGCGGATGCTGCTGGGCGTGCTCGCCGTGTTCTCGCTGGGCCAGTTTCTGTCCGCTGTGGCGCCGACTTATCCCATCCTGGTCTGCGCGCGCCTGGTGGTCGCTTGCGCACATGCCGTGTTCTGGTCGGTCGCCTCGATTATGGCCTCGCGCCTGGTCGACACTCGCCACGGCGCGCTCGCCATCAGCATGATCGCTACGGGCTCGTCCATCGCGCAGATCTTTGGCCTGCCCCTCGGTCGCGCCA
>USPH01000026.1 GCA_900556515.1 uncultured Collinsella sp. | reverse complement strand
AGATGTGTATAAGAGACAGGTCACCATTATGGTCTTGATACCCATGCGGCGCAGATCGGCGAACTTTTCCTTCACGCCGGACTTGATGATGTCCTTAAGGTAGACGACACCCAGCACACGTCGGTCCTTTGCCACGACCAACGGGGTGCCGCCCACCTTCGCAATGCGTTCGACGGCCTCGTCGCACTCCTTCGAGAACACTCCTCCGGCAGCCTCCACATAAGCGCGAACGGAATCAGCCGCACCCTTGCGAATCTCGCTGTCGGCGTAGTTCACACCGGACATGCGGGTCGCCGCGGTGAAGGGGATGAACTCCATGCCCTTATCCTCGAGTGTGCGGCCGCGCAGCCCAAACTGCTCCTTGGCGAGCACGACGATGGAGCGGCCCTCAGGGGTCTCATCCGCCAGAGAGGACAGCTGCGCGGCATCGGCGAGTTCTGCCGGATCGACACCGTCGACCGGAATGAACTCAGCGGCCTGGCGGTTGCCCAAGGTGATGGTACCGGTCTTATCGAGCATGAGGATGTCGACGTCTCCGGCGGCCTCGATGGCACGGCCGGACATGGCCAGCACGTTGGCCTCGTTCAGTCGGCTCATGCCGGCGATGCCAATGGCGGACAGCAGCGCACCAATGGTGGTGGGCGCCAGACAGACGAGCAAGGCAACGAGCGTGGTCACGGCCGTGGGGTTCGCCATACCGTTGAGCCCTGCAGAGAAACTCGAGTAGCAGTACAGTGCGAGCGTCACGAGGATGAAGATGACGGACAGAGCAACCAGAAAGATCTCGAGCGCGACCTCGTTGGGGGTCTTCTTGCGGGCGGCGCCCTCGACCATGGCGATCATCTTATCCAGGAAGCTCTGGCCAGGCTCGCTGGTAATTTTCACCACAATCCAATCGGAAAGCACGGTGGTGCCGCCAGTGACGGCAGAACGGTCGCCGCCAGCCTCGCGAACCACGGGTGCAGACTCGCCGGTGATGGCCGACTCATCAACCGAGGCGGCACCCTCGATGACATCGCCGTCTCCCGGAATCTGCTCGCCGGCGCGCACGACCACCAGATCCCCGCGTGAGAGCTCGGTACCGGGAACGACCGTGAAGCGATCCTTATCCTCGACGGACTCGATGCGATGGGCCTCGACGTCCTTTTTCGCCGCGCGCAGGGAGTCTGCCTGCGCCTTACCGCGGCCCTCGGCAAGTGCCTCGGCAAAATTTGAAAAGAGGTCGGTCAGCCAGAGAATGACGGCAATGGCGATCACATAGTACGTGGGGACGTCGGCGTCCTGTACCCCAAAAATAGAGGCGATGGCCAGAATGGAGGTCATGGCGGCCGACAGCCACACCAGGAACATGACCGGGTTTTGGACCTGGACACGGGGGTCAAGCTTGGCAAATGAATCGCGCACCGCGCGGCTCATCATGTCTTTTTGCATAGCCATAAATCTGCGACTCCTTTACGCAACCATCTGGACGAATTCGGCAACGGGACCAAGCGCCAACGCCGGGAAGAAACTCAGGGCGCCAATCAGCAGAACGACGAATACCAGCAGGAACACGAACATGGCATTGGTGGTGGAAAGCGTGCCGGCGCTCTCGGCGACCTTGCCCTTCCCGGCCAGCGAGCCCGCGATGGCGAGCGTGCCCACAATCGGCAGGAACCGCGCGAACAGCATCTCGATACCCAGCAGCACGTTGATCCACGGGATGTTGCAGTTCATGCCGGCGAATGAGGAGCCGTTGTTGCCGCCAGCCGAAGTAAGGGTGTACAGGACCTCGGAGAAGCCATGCGCCCCGCCGTTGTTGAGTTGGTCGACAAGACCGGGCACCATGCAGGCGATGGCCGAGCACACCAGAATGGCAAACGGAGTTGCCAAGCACAGGACAACTGCCCAGCGCATCTCGCCCGGCTCGATCTTCTTGCCCAGGAACTCAGGCGTGCGTCCGACCATGAGGCCGGCGATGAACACTGTGAGGATGGCGAAGCCGATCATGCCGTACAGGCCGCAGCCCACGCCGCCGAAGACGACCTCGCCCAGAGCAATCTGGAGCATCTGGACAAAACCGCCCAGCGGGGTGTAGGAGTCGTGCATGGAGTTAACCGAGCCGTTGGAAGCAGCCGTCGTGAAAGCGGACCAGGTAGAAGAGGAGGCGATACCGAAACGGCTCTCCTTGCCCTCCATGTTGCCGCCGGCCTGGCCGTCGGTCATCTCGATATTGACCGCTCCGCCATCGGCCAGCTGCGGGGTGCCCGCATGCTCGTTGACGGCGATGATGCCGGTGAAGATCACCAGCAGGATGAACATGGCGGCAAAGATGGCCTTGCCCTGCTTGGTGTTCTTGACGCCGATACCGAAGGCGAAGCAACAGGCGGCCGGGATCAGCAGCAGGCTGGTCATCTCGATGATGTTGGTGAAGGCACTGGGGTTCTCATACGGATGGGCGGAGTTCACGCCGAAGAAGCCGCCGCCGTTGGTGCCGGACTGCTTGATGGCGACCTGAGGAGCCGCGGGACCCTGGGGCAGGAACTGCTCGGTGACCACGCGCGCGCCCTCGACAACCTTGCCGTCGACCTTGACCGTGTCGCCCTCAATCTGGGCGCCGTCGATGACGCTCCAGCCGCCGTCTGCATTAGGCTGAACAGCGACGGGTTCTACGAGCTCAGCCTTCTGAGCCGGCTGGAAGTTGGAGATGACGCCACCGGCAGTCAGGCAGATGCCGAACACGAGGTTCAGCGGGATGAGCACATACAGGACGGTGCGGGTGAGGTCGACCCAGAAGGAACCCAGACCCTGCTCCTTGACCTGACGGAAGCCGCGGATCAGCGCGAACATGACCGCGATACCGGTGCCAGCGGAAACGAAGTTCTGCACAGTGAGACCCATGAACTGCACAAGGTAGGACAGGGTGGTCTCACCGGAGTAGGACTGCCAGTTGGTGTTGGTTATGAAGGAAGCAGCCGTATTGAACGACAGGTCCCATGACACACCCGGCAGGTGCTGGGGATTGCCTGGCAAGAAGAACTGAAGCGCCTGGAGTGCCACAAGAGTCACGAGGCCGATCCCCGAAAAGACCAGCACGCTCGCCAGATAGCGCCTACACCCCATCTGTTCTGCCGCGTCGATGCGAAGCAGACGATAGACGCCACGCTCCACAGGAGCAATCACAGGCGACAGGAACGTATGCTCACCATCCATGATATGGGCCATGAACCGACCGAGCGGAACGGCCAGGACGACGAGTACGGCAAAGTACAAGATGTACTGAATCGCAGCGTCCATAGTTTACGAATCACTCCTCATCAGAATGTAGATGTAATAGATAAGAAGTCCAATGCAGACGACTCCGATGATGGGAATGAGGATGTCCATTTACCGCCCCTTTCACACGCGGTCCGATGTCTCGGACGCCTGCCCTCGCAAGCGTCTGGGGACAGTAAACGCTTCTAGGGATTAAAGAGGCGTGAGGGCCGGGGCTCACGTCCTTAAGATGCCGTAAAGATGCAGGTAGAAAGCACTATTGCAGCTGCAGTGCGCCTATACTCGACCTCGCGAGCATACAGTGGTGTCTTCACCGCGTATGCACGCATGGACAACGCTTCAGAAAGGCTACGCTATGCAGCGCGACGCATCGGACACTCGCGTCAATCCAGACCTCATCCTCAAGGCAATTGAGAAAGACGGGGCCGCCGATGACACTCGAACCAGCCGGGGACACCTCAAAATTTTCTTTGGCTACGCTGCTGGCACAGGCAAAACCTATGCGATGCTTCAAGCCGCCCACGCCGCCAAGCGGCGAGGTGTCGACGTCGTCGCGGGATACATCGAGCCGCACGAACGTCCGGCAACTGCCCATCTTGCACAAGGGCTTGAGAACGTGCCCTGTAAACTCATCGAGCACAACGGCATTGCGCTCAGCGAGTTCGATCTAGATGCGGCTATCGAACGCGCCCCTCAGCTCATCCTTGTCGACGAGCTTGCCCATACGAATGCGCCGGGGTCTCGCCACGACAAACGCTATCAAGACGTCGAGGAACTTCTACATGCGGGAATCGACGTCTATACGACCGTGAACGTTCAGCACATCGAGAGCCTAAACGACATGGTTGCATCCATCACCGGCGTTGTCGTGAGCGAACGAATCCCCGACCGTATCTTCGATGATGCCGACCAGGTCGAGCTCGTCGACATAGAGCCCGAAGACCTACTTGAGCGCCTTCGCGCCGGCCTCGTCTACCGTCCCGCACAAGCCGACCGAGCGCAACAGCATTTTTTTACCGTCGAGAACCTCACCGCACTCCGAGAAATCGCGCTGCGCCGCTGCGCCGATCGCACCGGCCACCTCACAGATGCCGCACGCGTGCTGGGAAACCGTGACTACTACACCAGGGAGCGTATCTTAGTCTGTGTCTCCCCGGCGCCGACCAATCCCCGCATCGTCCGTGCCGCCGCACGCATGGCGAAAGCGTTTCGCAGCGAGCTCGTCGCCCTGTTCGTAGAGAGCCCGCGCACGCAAGCCATGAGCGATGATGAGCGCGCCAAGCTTGCAGCCAATATCGCCCTAGCCGAGCAGCTCGGAGCACATACGGAAACCGTCTATGGCGACGACATCGCGTTTCAGATCTCCGAGTTCGCGCGCCTGTCGGGTATTTCGAAGATCGTCATGGGGCGCACGGGCGAGCGCAGCAGCGTCCGTCAGGCCCTCTTTGGCCGCAAATCTCTCGTAGAACAGCTCATAACATTCGCCCCGAACCTCGACATTTACATCATTCCAGACCAGTCGACTCCGCCCTCCCGGCCCAAAGGACGCCGCCGTACGCTCGCCCTGCAGCCGCCCAACAGCCGAAACGTGCTTCGCACGCTGGCCCTCTCTCTTGTCGCCACGGCGATCGGCACGGCTTTCCGCCATCTGGGATTTGCCGATTCCAGCATCATATCCCTCTATATCCTCACGGCCCTGCTGACCGCCGTCACCACGACGGGGCGTATCTGCACGATCGTATCGAGCGTGCTCTCTGTAGTGCTTTACAACTTCTGCTTCGTCACGCCTCTGTTTTCGCTCGCCAGCTACGACCGAAGCTATCTGGTCACGTTCGGCATCATGTTCGCTACCGCTATGGTCGCCGGCGAGTTAACTGCGCGCATCGCTGACAACGCCCGTACCTCCGCCGAGAACGCATTCAAAACGCGCGTACTCCTCGAAACGAACCAGCTCTTGCAGCAAGCCCATAGCGCGGAGGAGTGCGCCCGCGTCGCCATGAACCAACTCGTCAAACTGCTAAAACTCGACGTGGTCTTCTACCCCGCCGAACACGGCACGCTCGGCAAGGCGCTCTATGAGTCCGCTGGCACCGAAAACCGATCCGCGTCGCTGCTCACCGACTACGAGCGCGCCGTTGCAACCTGGACCTACACCAACAACAAGCGCGCGGGCGCAAGCACGCGGACCCTGCCTGAGGCGCGCTGTCTCTACCTCGCGGTTCGCACCGGCGACAAGGTATTCGGTGTCATCGGCATCGCCCTGGAGGGGCGCGAGATCGAAGCCTTCGAGCATTCGATCGTCCTATCTATCGTAGGTGAATGCGCCTTGGCGCTCGAAAGCGACCGGGCGGCGCAAGAGCGCGAAGAGGCTGCGGTCTTGGCGAAAAACGAGCAGCTGCGCGCCAACCTTTTGCGCTCCATCGGCCACGATTTGAGGACACCCCTCACGGCTATATCCGGATCTGCGGCAATCCTTCGGAAGAGCGACGAGAAGCTCAGCCTCGAACAACGCTGTGATCTTGCCGATGCCATCTACGACGACTCCCTCTGGCTTATCGATACCGTGGAGAACCTCCTCGCCATCACACGCGTCGAGGACGGCACCATTCGCCTCAACTTAACATCCGAGCTCATCGACGAGGTCATCGAGGCCGCCCTCAGCCATGTCGCCCAAGCATCGCATGGACGTGCCGTCACCATCGAGCACACTGACGACATCCTGCTGGTACGCATCGACGTCCATCTCATCATGCAGGTGCTTACGAATCTCATCATGAACGCCTTCAAATACACGCCCGAGGGCTCAACTGTCACCATCAGCGCACGTCGCGAGGGTGCGTTCGTCGTGGTGGACGTCGCAGACGATGGGCCGGGTGTGGCAGACTGCGACAAGCCTCATATCTTTGAGCGCTTCTTCACCTCAAGCAATACGCGGCCCGTGGATTCGCGTCGAAGCATCGGCCTTGGGCTGTCGCTCTGCCGCTCCATCGTGGAGGCGCATGGCGGCGTCATCGAAGTTCGCGACAACCACCCCCATGGGGCCGTCTTCCGTTTTACCCTGCCCGCCGAGGAGATCGAGATTCATGAATAATGCCGCTAAGCCACGCATCCTCCTGGTCGAAGATGACCTGACCGTTCAAAACCTCGTTTCGACCGCGCTTGACCTCCACGGCTATGTCGTGAGCAAGGTTTGCAACGGCCAGGCCGCCATCATGGATGCGGTGTCGCACGGCCCCAGCCTCATCATGCTCGACCTCGGCCTTCCCGACATTGACGGTATCGAGGTCATCACGAAGATCCGAAGCTGGTCGGCAGTCCCCATTATCGTCATTTCGGCGCGCACCGAAGATTCCGACAAGATTGCAGCACTTGACGCAGGGGCAGACGACTACCTCACCAAGCCCTTTTCTGTGGATGAGTTGCTTGCGCGCGTCCGCGCGAATTTGAGGCGCTCCTCGATGGCGTCGAGCGAGTCGACAGAAGCGAGCACGTTCGACAACGGTCCGCTGCATATCGACTACGCCGCAGGATACGCGACGAAAGACGGGCGCGAGCTCTCGCTCACCCCAACCGAGTACAAATTGCTCGTCCTTCTGGCGAAAAACGTCGACAAGGTGCTCACCCACACCTTCATCACCCGCGAGATATGGGGCACGAGCTGGGACAGCGATCTGGCGAGCCTGCGCGTGTTCATGCGCACCCTGCGCAAGAAGATCGAGGCAGACCCCTCTCACCCCAAGATGATTCAGACGCACATGGGTGTCGGGTACCGCATGCAGCGTCTCTAGCCCACCCCACAAATAGTTGCGGTGGAATACGGAGTAGATAAGGCCTTTGACAGCCAAAACAGTCCGTATTTCACCGCAACCGATGGGTGGGATGGAGTTAGAGGCCCAGGTAGGTAGTCATGCCTTCGACGGCGAGCTTAGCACCTGCCACGGCATGAACCACGGTGAGCGGGCCGTTAACCACGTCGCCGGCGGCAAAGACGCCAGGTACGGTGGTCATGCCGCGCTCATCGACCGAAAGAAGGCCGCGATGGTCGGTCTCCAAGCCACCCGTCGTAAGCACAAGCTTGTCCTTGGGCACCTGCGAAGCCGCAATCACAACTGTGTCGGCAGACACATGGTCAAGCTCTTCCTCGTAGCCCACCACATTGTTGTCCTCGTCGAAGATAGCCGTCTCGAAGACCGGACCGTTATCGTCGATGGCATAGATCGCCTTGCCGCACACAATCTCGGCACCGTCAAGCTCGGTCAACTCCACCTCGTCGTCAATCGCAGAGATATGACGCGAACGGGCATACACAGTGACCTTGCGGGCACCCGAGCGAAGCGCCGTACGGGCCACATCCATGGCTACGTTGCCGGCACCGATTACGGCCACGTTTTCGCCGATCGCCACGCTCGTGGGGTCAACGAGGTAGTCGATGCCAAAGAGCACATTGCCGCGCGACTCGCCGGGAATACCCAGCTTTCGAGCTCGCCAGGTGCCGGTACCAACAAAGACCGCATCGTAGCCGTCGCGCAGCAGGTCGTCGATATGCAGCGCGCCACCGATGGTGGTCGAGGGGCGCACGCGCACGCCAAGCGAGCACATCACGTGGCGGTACTTTTGCACGAGCGCACGGGGCAGGCGGAACTCGGGGATACCGTACTCCAGCACACCGCCGATCTCAGGGCGCTGTTCAAATACCGTGACGGCACAGCCCAGCTGGGCCATCTTAATGGCCACGGTAATACCGGCAGGACCGGAACCGACCACAGCAACCTGTTTGCCGCACGACGGCGCGGGCGTCCACTCCTTACGATCCAAATACGCTGTTGAGATATAGTTCTCGATGCTCGAGAAATGTACGGGTGTGCCCTTGCGGCCCTGGATGCACGCGCCCTCGCACTGGCCCGAATGGTTGCAAACCATGGAGCAGACCGCGCTCATGGGATTGTTCTGGAACAGCAGCTCGCCCGCCTCTTCTAGACGACGCTGTTTGAACAGGTCAATGACCTGCGGAATAGACGTCTGAACCGGGCAGCCCTTAATCTGGCAGAACGCCCTTTTACAACCCAGGCAACGATTCGCCTCTTCGACAATGTGGATAGCCACGCAACTCCCCTTTTTAATGCAATCCAATGGGGCGACGATAAAGACCCTTCACCGCCGCCCCCATACAGGTAATCTCAATCTGCCGACACGGCAAAAGCCAATGCTATAACTCGCGATGCGAAGCCCCGCAGCGAGCGGACATGTGCTCGAGTGTCGCCAGGCAGTCAGCCGCCGTCGCCGGCACGCTGTTCTCGACCACGCAGGGAATCCCAGGGCAGGCGGCGGCAGCCCAGGCCACCACGGGCTCAAAGTCATAGCGACCCGTCTCGCCCACGCCGTGGCACACCAGGCGTGAACCCGTACCGTCACACCAACCGGCTTCGTCCTCGTTATCAACGACCTCAAAATCCTTGGCGTGCAGCACGCGGATCTTACTGCCGCATAAGTAGAGCATGCGCGCTGTGATTTCCTGCGCTTCGTCAACGACGCTGGGGTGCAGCAGCGACACTGGGTCATAGATCACGCCGAGCGACGGGCTCGAGACGCGCTCCAGCACCTCACGGCAGCGATCCGGCGTGTTGACCGTCTCGTTCCAACCGGGCTCGATCAGTATTTGCCCACCCACGGCCTCGGCCCGATCGCAGACGCGTGCAAGTCCGTCTGCAAACGCTTCGAGTGCCCCATCGGTCATGCGGTCGTCAGCAACGCGGTTCTGCGCATTGGGGCGACCGGTCTCGGTGCCAACCGGGCATCCGCCGAGCATCTGGGCAAAGTTCAGGCATGCCTCGTACTCGGCAATGTTATCCATGAGCTGTTGGCGATCGGGCGTCGCCAAATTCTTATAGCAGCCGAGCACGGCGACCGAAACGCCCGCCTCGTCGAGCACCGCACGCAAATGGTCGGCAAGCTCGCGGGTCAGGCCGCCTCGATCGATCCCCATCGATGCGTAGAGCACCTTGCTCGGCAGCTGAATGCACGAAAAGCCCAGCTCTCCCGCCATGCGGATGCGTTCCTCGACGGTCCCCTGCGGAAGGTCGTGCAAACGCACACCCGGAGTAATAGCCCCCACGTTATTCACATCCCTTATGAGCGTTGATGCCCGGGGTGTATCCGCCAAACGGGTCCTCGATAGAGCACACGCCCGAGGGAGCAAGCGGGTCATGCCTGCCGGCCAGTTTGTCGTGATGCATGGTCTCGATATAGGCAAGCACCAGCGGCGCCACGCCCTTCGCATCGTTTTTGACGATAGGCTCGCTCATGTAGTAACCAAACGTGCCCTCGCGGTGCGCGGTGTTTCCCAAGCCCGCAACCAGGCAGATGTTGTCGAGCGCCAGCTGCCCATCATGCTCGGACAGGCAGGTCTCGCAGATGCCGTCGAAGGCGCGACGGCCGTACTGGTAGTAACGCTCGCCCAGCACGCCTAGACGCACGCCCTTCATGATGGCATTGGCAAAAATCGCGCTACCAGACTCCTCCAGGTAGTTGGGGGCGATATTGGGCAGGTTGATGACCTGATGCCACATGCCGGTCTTCTCGTCCTGATACGGCAGCATGGCATCGATCAGGTCGTGGAACATCTTGCGAATCTCGTCCTTCTCGGCTGACATCGAAGGCGGCATGAGCTCCCAGGTATCGATGAGTGCCATGGCAAACCAGCCCTCGGCGCGCAGCCAGAAGTTAGCCGAAAGGCCGGTGACCGGGTCGCACCAGAACTGTTTGCGGCTCGCGTCGTAAGCGTGATAGTACAGACCGTTGAGGGGGTTGCGCATCAGGTCATGCACGACCTGGAACATATGGAAGCTGTCCGAGCAGGCACGACGGTTGTGGAAGCTCAGCTCGTACTGCATGTAGAACGGCTGGGCCATATACATGCCATCGAGCCAGATCTGGTTGGGATAGACGGCCTTGTGCCAAAACACGCCTTCTTTGGTGCGCGGCTGGGTCTCGAGCTGGCGGTAGATGGTGTCCATGGCGGCACGGTACTTGGGCTTGCCCACCAGGTCATAGAGCTTGTAGAGGGTCTTGCCCGCATTGACGTTATCGAGGTTGTACTCCTGCGGGTTGTAATGCTTGATGGTACCGTCGTCCTGGACAAAGAAATCGATGTAGTCATCGGCAAAGGTCAGGTAGCGCTGCTCACCCGTGATCTCGTACAGCTCGATGAGCGCCTTGATCATGCAGCCGTCGATATAGTTCCAGGTGTTCTCCTTGCCGGCGCGAATCTTTTCGATATTCCAAGCCGGCGCCTGCGGCGTAGAGGTTTCGATCAACTGCTCGATATAACGGTCCAGGATTTGATTGCAACCCATTGCTGTCCCCTCTGACATAAACGATAGGTGAACGTTACCCCTAGTGTAACGCGAACGGGAATATAGGGTGAACGTTAACCCTATATTCCCCGCAAACGGCAGACTTTTAGCGGCAAACGGCGGTGAGACCCGCGGCGATGCGATGCGCCAGGCGCTCATAGCCGGCAGGACTGTAATGCAGACCTGTCTCTTATACACATC
>USPH01000025.1 GCA_900556515.1 uncultured Collinsella sp. | reverse complement strand
TACGAGATCTGCGCATGTCTCGTGGGCTCGGAGATGTGTATAAGAGACAGCGCCTTCGTCGGTCGCCAAGGCCACGGCTTCGTCGATCAGCTCGTCTCCCCCGTCGCCCTCAAACGAGCCGCAGTGGAAAAGCACACGCTCGAGTAGGGCTCGATCAAGCGAGCCGAGCGCCGCCGAGACGAGCTCATCGTGCGTATGTTTGTCACCGCCCAACACGACCAGCGCCTTGGTGCCACCGTAGTGAGCGACCAATCGTCCGCACCAGCGAGCCACGTCTCCATCCGCAACAAGGCGCGTCGGCATACCAAACCCATAATTGACCATCTTTTCCACAACCCTTCCGTGCGTATAGGCGGTATCAATCGTTAGGCTCATGCTACGAAGCGAGGTTTTCCGAGCTGTTTCGCGCTCTTTAGAGCTGCGTTAAAACCCAATCCAACCGCACGACCATACCTACCAAAACAAACCAGTCCCTTTTTGACAGGTTTTGACGATGTCCAGATGAGCGGGTATTATCGAACAGATATTCGATAAGAACATGTGTTTGATGAAAGGACACGGATGGCGCACGAGCAGCACACCTATATCTGCATCGACCTCAAGACGTTTTATGCCAGCGTCGAGTGCGTCGACCGTGGGCTCGATCCGCTCACCACCAACCTGGTCGTTGCCGACGAATCGCGCGGGCGCACGACCATCTGCCTCGCCATCACACAGGCTATGAAGGACTTAGGGATTCACAACCGCTGCCGCCTATTTGAGATTCCCGATGGCATCGACTACATCACGGCCGTACCGCGCATGCAGCATTACATGGAGGTGTCGGCGAAAATCTACGGTATCTATCTGGAATACGTCAGCCCCCAGGACGTGCACGTCTACTCCATCGATGAGTGCTTTATCGACGTGACGCCCTATCTGGACCTCTATCACACCGATGCGGAAGGGTTCGCCTGCACGCTGCGCGACGAGGTCCTCGCGCGCACCGGCATCACGGCGACGGTCGGCACCGGCCCCAACCTATTCCAGGCCAAGGTAGCGCTCGAC
Organism: uncultured Collinsella sp.; assembly: GCA_900556515.1. Lineage (GTDB taxonomy): Bacteria > Actinomycetota > Coriobacteriia > Coriobacteriales > Coriobacteriaceae > Collinsella. The sequence continues at coordinate 10,065 of USPH01000025.1, read as the reverse complement.
ATTACCGCCAAGCACGTACCCAGCCGCATCGGCATACTCGACGACGAGACCTTTCGCAAGGAGATCTGGCCCCATCGTCCCATCACCGATATCTGGGGCATCGGTCCCGGCGTGGCAGCCCGCCTCGAGAAATACGGCGTCTACGATCTGATGGGCGTCGCGGCGCTCGACGAAAACCTGCTTTACGACGAGCTCGGCGTCAATGCCGAATATCTCATCGACCATGCCTTCGGGCGCGAGCCGACAACCATCGCCGATATCCAAGCCTATCGCCCGCAAGCAACTTCGACCACCACAGGACAGGTGCTCTCGAAGGGTTATGCCTACGAACAGGCCTATACCGTCTTGCGCGAGATGGTCGACAACGCCGTTTTAGACTTGGTCGATAAGCACGTGGTCTGCGACAGCATCTCGCTCTTTGTGGGCTACGCGAGCGAACGCGCCGACATACGCCGCCTCGACGCCAGCGGTACAGCGCAGTATGTGGACGGATGCGGGCACCTGCGCTCGAGCACATCGAGTATCGAACCCACCGCAACCGCCGGCCCCGAGCTCGCGCCCCGTGCGCCCAAGCCCGTCCAGCGCGATGACGAACGGCGTCGCCTGGTGCGCGAAGCGCAGGCAATCGATGGCATCTTTGTGGGAGAGCATGGCGGCAAACCGCGCGGTGGCTATGCCGCACTCTTTGCGCACTCCAACGCCTCGCGAAAGCTGCCCGAGCGTACCAATTCGTTCAAGAAGATCATGGGCTATTTCGATGAGCTCTGGGCGCAGACTGTCGATCCCAAACGACCGGTCAAGCGCATCAATCTGGGATTTGGCAACCTCATGCCCGAGGAATTTGCCACCATCGATCTGTTCAGCGATATCGAGGCCGATGAGCGCGAGCGCGACCTGGCACGCGCCGTGCTGGCCGTGAAAGGCAAATACGGCAAGAACGCGCTGGTTAAGGGGCTGAGCTTTACCGCCGGCGCCACCGCGCGCGAACGCAACGATCAGGTAGGAGGACATCGTGCCTAAGTCCCAACAACAGCCGATGCGGCCACCGACACCTTTTGAACGCCTAGCGGACCCCGAGGGAAGACGTCGCTCCGCCGACCCCAGGCTCACCGCCAACGGCACCGTCCGTGCCGGCCGTGCCGCGCAGTTTATGCCCTTTGCCGCCCTCACGGGATACTACGAGCTCGTGCGTAAACAAGAGATCACCGCCGAGCCAAAATGCGAACTCACAGAAGAAAAAGCCCTCGAACTTTCGAAAAAGCTCGAGGGCCTCAAGCGCGGCGACTTGGTTCGTGTCACCTATTACGATACATACGGCTATCGCAGCCGCACCGGCATCCTCGACGAGGCGCTCCCTGCTTTCAAACTCCTCAAGCTCAAAGATATCGCCATCGACTTCGACGACATCCAGGACATCGAGCTACGCGGACGAGCCTAGACAAGGACGCGCATCCAAGGCAAGGCCTACAGCGTCATGACGTAGTAACCCGCATCTCTCACGGCAGCCTCAAGGACACCGCGATCGATCGGCCGCTTGGAGCGCACGCGCGCTGTGTGGTCCGCATACGTCACCGTTGCCCACACGCCATCCAGCGCATTGAGGGCATTGGCTACGTTCTGAGCGCAGCCGTCACAGCTCATGCCGCCGATGAGTAGCTCATCGCTATAGGGATAGTGCGATGCATCGGTATCCACCACAACAACCTTTTTGGCCTTCTTACCGCTCGCGCCATCGCTGCAGCAGCTCTTTCCGTGTGTCGAAGCGACAATGCGACGCAGTCCAAAAAACATGCCGACGGCAATGACGGCCAACACGATGAGATTCGCAGGGTTGAGCAAGTCGCTCATGCGTTCCCCTTTCAAGTAGCACTATCTAGATACCCCCATGGGGTGTCCTCATCTTAACCCAAAATCGTGTCCGTTCGGTCAATTAGTTTCCCTCTTCAAACTTTTTTGTTGACCATGGCTTACTTTCGTGTATAAGTTTTCCTAGGCTAACAACTGAGGACCCGAAAGGAGCATCGTGACTCGAACCATTGACATCCCAACATACCAAACGGCTGTCGTGCGCAACTGCTCCCCTACGCTCGCAGGTATCAAGCCGGCTTCGCTCTTTACCTATCCCGGCGTTTACGCCAACCAAAACGGAAAACCCGGCGCCGCCCATATCGAAGAGCGACGCTCTCGCCTGCTCGCCGTCATAGCCCAATGCAACCGCGAGCTCCAGCCACTCGGAATCCATATGAGCGTTTTGGTCTGGCGCCCCTGCGGAGCGCTCATCTATGTGTATCGCCCTGCGGACCTCATGCGATACCTCTCCGACCCCCGTGCCACGACGGCGCTAGCCGCCGAAGGTTACGATGTCCACAACCTGCCCGCATCCCTGGTGCATCTCGCCGCGCGCATCACGCTGGCAAGCAGCAATGCCGCAGAGAGCGCCTATGACGGCAGCGTCTGCGCGCTAGCGCGAAATAGGCACTGCGATACGGGGTGCATGTGCGAGTTCCCCCACGAAATTGGCTATTTTTTGGGCTATCCCTACGAAGATGTCCATCAGTTTATCGTCCAGCACGGCGAAAACTATAAGGTCTTTGGCGCATGGAAGGTATACACAAACGTTGAGCAGGCGCTCACGACCTTTGATGCGTACCGTGCCTGCACCCAACACCTCACCTTTATCTATCAGCAGGGCTGCAGCTTGGCGCAACTTGCCCAGGCGACCCGATAGAACGTACAAACCGCGGCCGCACGCCGCACAACCGAAAGGACTCAACATGAGCAAGATCGCCGTCGTCTATTGGAGCGGCACGGGCAACACCGAGGCCATGGCAAACCTCGTTGCCGAGGGCACCACGTCCGCGGGCGCCGAGGCCGAAGTCATCCCCTGCGCCGACTTCTCTGCCGACAGGGCCGCCAACTATGACGCCATTGCCTTCGGCTGCCCCGCCATGGGTTCCGAGGAGCTTGAGTATGACGAGTTCCAGCCTATGTGGGACGAGGTCAAGGAGACCCTCGGTGACAAGAAGGTCGTCCTCTTTGGCTCTTATTCGTGGGCCGAGGGCGAGTGGATGGACAACTGGAAGGCCGATGCCGATGAGGCAGGCGTCAACGTCGTCGATTCCGTCATTTGCTACGATGCGCCCGATGATGAGGGCGAGACCGCTTGCAAGGCCCTCGGAGCCGAGCTCGCGTAACGAACCCAGGGCCTCCAAAAGAGCCTGCATCAAAGCGCATCCTCATCCCTACAAAAGAGCGGGGGCTGGATTCAAGTCCAGCCCCCGCTCTTTTATAACGGCAGTTACATCAACCGGCTACGAGATATTGCCCAAGAACGCCTTGGTGCGCTCGCTCTTGGGGTGGTCGAAGACCTCGCTCGGCGTACCCTCTTCCACAATGACGCCGCCGTCCATAAAGACGACGCGGTCGGCGACGTCGCGGGCAAAGCCCATCTCGTGCGTCACGACAATCATGGTCATGCCATCGCGTGCCAGGTCGCGCATGACACCCAGAACGTCGCGAACCAGCTCGGGATCGAGCGCCGACGTGGCCTCGTCAAAGAGCATAACGTGAGGGTTCATCGACAGGGCGCGGGCGATGGCAACGCGCTGCTGCTGGCCGCCCGAGAGCTGGCTCGGCATAAAGTCGATACGCTCGGCAAGACCGACCTTGGTCAGCTCCTCGACGGCGATCTTCTCGGCCTCTTCCTTGCTGCGCTTGAGCACCTTTTGCTGCGCAAGCATGACGTTCTTTTTGACCGATAGGTGCGGGAACAGGTTGAACTGCTGAAACACCATGCCCAAGTGCGTACGCACCTTATTGAGGTCAACGCCCTTGGCGCACACATCCACGCCCTCGACGACAATCGAACCACTCGTAGGATGCTCCAGACGATTGATGCAGCGAAGCATCGTCGACTTGCCCGAGCCCGAAGGACCCAGAACTACGACGACCTCGCCCTTATGCACATCCAGATCGATATCGCGCAGGACCACGTTATCGCCAAAGGCCTTCTGGAGGTTCTTAATGCTGACGACGACCTCGTTCGAGTTATTGGTTTCGCTCATGATAGGACCTCCTTACAGACCGGCGATGTGATCGGCAGGCGTCGCGACAACCTGTCCGGCGCTCTTAGCGGGACGCTTCTTCTTGGTCTCGGTCGTACCCAAAAGCCTCGCCTCAAGACCGCTCACCAAGCGAGCGAGCGGCAGGGTGATGACCAGATAGAACAGGGCGGCAACCACGTACGGTGTAATGGAGCCCGTCGTGGCCACGATGGTACGGGCGTTCATGACGATTTCGACCACACCCACGGCGGCAAGCAGCGACGTATCCTTGTAAAGCAAGATAAACTCGCTGGTCAGCGTAGGCAAAACATTGCGGAACGTCTGCGGAATCATAACGTAGAGCAGCGTCTGGAAGGCATTCATGCCCAGAGAGCGAGCAGCCTCGTTTTGGCCCTTGGGGATCGATTGAATACCGGCACGGAAGATCTCGCACAGGTACGCAGACGAGTTCATGGCCATGACGATAACGCCCAAAACATAGTCGTCCACCTTGACGCCGGCCAACGGCAGACCGAAGAACGCGATATAGATCTGCAGGAACGCCGGCGTACCGCGAATGATATTCACGTAGATGCCGGCGAGGCAGCGCAGGATGCGCGACTTGGAGATGCGCATAAGCGACAGGGCAAAGCCAAAGGGAATTGCCAGCGGAAACGCCACGAGCACGATCGAAAGCGACATAAGGAAGCCCTTGAAGACGATCGGCAGGCTCTGGACCAAAATGACCGGGTTCAGGAACAGGCGCAGGAACATATTGGAGTTCCACGCCTCGACCCACGGCTGCTCCTTAAGGTCGGCCAGGAAGTTATCGAAGACCGTCACGCCCTTGATCTCCACCGACGGAATCTTGGAGATCTTCTTGGTCGAACCGTCGGCGAGCGTATAGGTGCCGCTAAAGGCCTCATCGCCGCCCTCGACGGGAAACGTCACACCGTAAACCTCGACGCGGAAATAGCCGCCGGCAGGCGCCGTCTCGCCAAAGTCAATCTTGAGCGTCTGGCCGTCAGCCTTGCACGTGGGCTTCATGGGCGTACGATCCATGAGGTCCTCGCCCGAGAGCATCGTCAATCGCGTGTCATCGGTACCAAACGTCGTGCCGTCGACAAACGTCAGCGAAAGACCGCTCAGCTCCTCGTCGGCATCGGCCTGGACCTCCCAGGTGATGCGCGTCTCGGTGCCGCCGACCACATCGCTACCCGAACCAGTATTGGGTCGGGCGGTAATCTTTGCGGTCTCAAGCGCCTGGGCGGTCGTGGGCACGCAGGCCCCCGCGCATACCAGGGCGAGCGCCACAGCCAGGGCACAGGCCAGCTTTTGGAGCATCGAGGGCAGTGGAAAACGCTGCTCCGCGGCCCCTTTGTTCAGTCGAGACAAGGTGGCTCCTATCGTAGAAGTTGCCGGCAAAACGAGACGGAAACGCTCTCCGTCAAGAGAAGCGCAAAGGCCCTTTCCGCCAAAACGGAAAGGGCCCGCGCGCAATCAAGTAGTTATTTTACTTGATATTGTACTTAGCCATGAGGGCGTCGACGGTACCGTCGTCGGTCAGGTCCTTGATAGCCTGGTTGATGTCGTCCTTGAGCTTGGTGTTGCCCTGGTTGATGGCGATGGCGTACTCCTCGCCGGTGCTGATCTGCTTGATGGTCTGGCAGGTGTTGAACTGCTCGGCGGTCAGCTGGCTGGCAACGGAGCGGTTGGTGACTACGGCGTCGCCCTTATCGGACTGCAGGGCGCTGAAGCACTCGGTGGCGTCCTTGTAGGGGACGATCTTGGCCTTGGGGAAGTTCTCCTGGGCAAAGGCCTCGGCGGTCGAGCCAGACTGGACGATGATGGTAGCGTCGGCGTTGTTGAGCTTCTCGCTGTAGTTGTCGGCCGTGATGTCGGTGTTATCGACCTTGGTCACGATAGCCTGATCGTCCATGTAGTAGGAATCAGAGAAAGTGACTTCCTTCTCACGCTCGGGCGTGTCGGTGATAGCCGCGATGGAAACGTCATACTTGGCGCCCGAAGCGACGCCCGGAACCAGCGTGTCAAAGTCATTGTTGACGTACTCGACATCCAGACCCAGCTTGTCACCGATAGCCTTGATGAGCTCAAGGTCAAAGCCCTGGTAGTCGCCGTTGTCATCCTTGTACTCAAACGGCGCGTACTCGGCAGAGGTGCCGACGGTCAGCGTGCCGTCCTTGACGAGCGCGTACTCCTTGGAGCCGTCGACCTTCTCGACCTTAGCGTCGTCAGAGCTGCTGGGACCGGCATCAGAACCAGAGGTGGCGTTGGACGAACCGCAGCCCGTCAGAGCAAGGGCGAGTGCCATAGCACCCGTGGCGGCAAATGCGCCAAGCTTCTTCAGCTTCATAATCAGTCTCCTTCCGGTGACCTCGTTTGATTCAGAGGTCTGCAAAAACTGTTGGCTATTATGCACCCGGAATTACGAATCTGCAATGAGAAAACTGATTGAAACAAACCCATAACGTGAATGGAATACTCTACTTTGTGACAGTCATTACTGCTGCAATGACCTTAATAGTCTAATTTCAGCTGCATAACCTGCAAGTTCGTTCGGAGTCTCCAAAATAAACGGCAGCGAACGCAAGTGGCCATTCGATACAATATTCTGCATAACCTGCATACCGCCACCAAATTCCTCGCTGCCAAGGTATCCCTTGCCGATGCACTCGTGACGATCTTTATGGGCGCCACAAGGGTTCTTCGAATCGTTGATGTGTACGGCATGCAAGCGATCGATACCCACCACGCGGTCGAACTCGTCGAGTACGCCGTCCAGATCATGGATGATGTCGTAGCCGGCATCGCTCACATGGCAGGTGTCTAGGCAAACGCCCAGCTTGGCCGACAGCTCGGGGCGTTTGCCGGCAACACCCTCAATGATGAGCGCCAGTTCCTCAAAGCTGCGGCCCACCTCGGTGCCCTTGCCCGACATGGTCTCGAGCAGCACCGTCGTCTGCTGGCCCTCAAACATCACCTGACACAGGGCATCGACAATCATCTGAATGCCGGCGTCGGAGCCCTGCCCCACATGCGCACCGGGATGGAAGTTGTAGTAGTTGCCGGGCAGCGCCTCCATGCGCCGCAGGTCCTCTGCCATAGCCTCCAAGGCGAACTCGCGCGCCCGCTCTTTGGCAGAACAGGGGTTGTAGGTATACGGGGCATGCGCCACCAGCGGTCCAAAGTCGTTTTGCGACATAAGCTCGCGCAGAGCCGCCACGTCATCCATGTCAAGGTCTTTTGCCTTGCCACCGCGCGGGTTGCGCGTAAAGAACGCAAAGGTATTGGCGCCAATGGACAACGCCGTCTCCCCCATTGCCCGATAGCCCTTCGTCGTCGAAAGATGACATCCGATCGTCAGCATCTCCAACTCCCCTTCATCAGTTGCGGTGAAATACGGTCTATTGGTGCCTTATTTTGGCGCAAACAGACCGTATTCCACCGCAAGTTATAAAAGGGGCATCAGGAGCAAAGGCCTCCAGGCATTCCAAGCGCTGGCGCCATGCCCCCACGCCCTAAAGTTTCAAGCGAATCGCATCGATGATGTGCGCACAGCGCTGTGTGGCGGCAAGGGGCATGACGGGACTCTCGAGTTTCCCCGCCCGGATGAGCTGGGTCGCATGCTGGATTTCGCCGTAGAAATCATCGAACTCAAACGGGGCATTTATTTCGAGCATTCGTCCGTCGGAGTACTTCACATAGGCGAGCTCGGGACGATGGAGGCGCTCGATTTCCAACGAGCCTCGCTCGCAGTCAATCGTTAAGCGGCTTTCATATGCAGCTTTGCCGTCGCACGCCATATGAATGGGTATGCCGCCGACGCTCATACGAATCTCGTCGACCCAATCAACGCGGCCGTCCGATACGTCACGCCAGCAAACTTCACGAGACGAAACATCGCACGCACCCGCAAGCAGATCATCAAACCACCCGACCGCATAGCAGCCCATGTCATATAGACAGCCACCCTGCAACGGGTCGAGCAGATAACTCGAAGGGGGCTCACCATAATCAAGTTTTTGCACGCTTTCGATCGAAACGATACGGCCGAGCTCACCCGACGCAAGCAAGTCCTTCACGCGAGTGCGCATCGGGCAAAACCGATTCTTCATCGCCTCCATAAACAGCACGCCGCGCTCACGGGAAACGGAGGCGATCGCATGGGCCTCTTCTTCATTCAAAACGGCCGGCTTTTCGCACAGCACGGCCTTTCCCGCGCGTAGTGCCCGACAGACCCAATGCGCGTGCATGCCATGCGGAAGAGCCAAGTAGATTACGTCGACATCGGGGTCGGCAATCAACGCATCATAAGCCACATCGCCGTTATCGTCAGCTGTGGCATAACTGTGCACGGCATCAATCGAAAACGCCCTGCAAAACTCCTCAACATGCGAAGGAGTGCGACCGGCGGCAGCCACAAGCCGTGCCCCGTCCACCTCCTTGAGCGACGATGCAAATCGATGCGAAATGCGCCCAGCGCCCAAAACGCCCCAACGAACCTCACGCAAATCATCACATGAATCCCGATGGCCCACGACAGCCCCCTTCAGTTGCGGTGGAATAGTTCCTGCTTTGCCCCTATTCTGCCGCAAACAGGAACTATTCCACCGCAACTTATAAAAGGGGCATCAGGAGCGCGTTTTGCAAAAGGCTTTAAGCGCGGCCGTTACGGGACCAGGCTGGAAACGTCGGCGCACATCGTCGAGACGCTCGGGAATATCGATGTGCTGCGGGCAGTGACGCGCGCATTTGCCGCACTTGACGCAGTTGCTCACCAGCTTGGGCTCGTTCGTCCGCACCGCGCTCGCCGTAAAGTATTGAGACAGCCCCGTAAACCAACTATGCGCATAGCTCGCGTTGTAGGCGCCAAAGCAGCCGGGAATATTGATACCCTTGGGGCACGGCATGCAGTAGCCGCACCCCGTACAGGGCACGCGATTCGATTTCTCAAACTCTCTCAGCACGCGTGCGATGGTATCGAGCTGCTCTGTCGTCATCGAATCCGGCAGTGCACGATCAGCCAGCGCCGCGTTCTCATCCAACTGCGTGGTATCGGTCATGCCCGAAAGCACCATCGTGACTTGAGGATGGTTCCACACCCACGAAAGTCCCCAAGCAGCCGGCGTCTTCAGGTACGGATCGCGTACGTCATCGAGCACGGCGCGGGCCCGCGGAGGCAGCTTGCCCGCCAGGCGTCCACCCAAAAGCGGTTCCATCACAAACACCGCGAGCCCGCGCTCGGCGGCTGCCATGAGTCCCGCCGTTCCCGCTTGGTAGCGCTCTCCAGCATAGTTGTACTGGATCTGGCAAAAGTCCCAGTCATACGCGTCGAGCATCGTCAGGAAATCCGCCACGCTGCCGTGATACGAAAAACCTATCTGGCGAATACGCCCCGCAGCCTTTTGGTGCGCAATCCAGTCCTCGATACCCAGCGCTACCACGCGCTCCCACTGCGCGGGCGAGGTGATGTTGTGCATAAGGTAATAGTCGATATGGTCAGTCCGCAAACGGCGCAGCTGCTCGTCGAAAAAGCGGTCGAAATCCTCCGCACATTTACACGAAGCGTGCGGCAACTTGGTCGCGAGCAAAATCTGGTCGCGCAGACCCAGGCGCTCAAGCGAAGCTCCCACACAAGCTTCGTTACCGGGGTAGAGATAGGCCGTGTCCAGATAGGTTATCCCCTGCTCCACCGCACGGGAAATGATGGCATCGGCTGTCTTCGCATCGGGGTGTCCCGGCGCACCGGGAAACCTCATGCAGCCCAGACCCAGCGCCGAGATACGGTTGCCGCTTTTAGGGTCAACGCGATATTGCACTGCCCCTCCCTTCGCCATCAGCGCCCCGGCAAGGCGAAACACAATGGTCACGCGGCCGAAACATCGTGGAATCGCAATCGAGAACGTATCGTAACGCAGCAGAAATCGAGCCGTCACGACACCGCTTTAACATCAGCAAAAAGCCCGATGAAAGGAGGCAAGCGTGACCACGCGTGAGAACG
>USPH01000024.1 GCA_900556515.1 uncultured Collinsella sp. | reverse complement strand
CTTCGTCGGCAGCGTCAGATGTGTATAAGAGACAGATCAGATAGTCGTCGGCGCCGAGCTCAAGACCGATAATACGGTCCTCGATCTCGCCCTTAGCCGTCAGCATGATGATGGGGACATCCGAGGTATCGCGAATGGTGCGGCAAACGCGCTCGCCGGGAATCTTGGGGAGCATAAGGTCGAGCACGACCAGGTCGAACTGATGCTTCTCGAACTCCTCGATCGCGGACTGGCCGTCGCCGACGCCCACAACCCAGTAGCCTTCGCGCTCGAGATAGGCAGCGACGGCGTCACGGATTGCCTTCTCATCCTCGACCAGCAGAATCTTTTTTGCATCTGAAGCCATAACACGGCCCCCCCTGTCTCAATTAGCTAAGAACAAGCCCATTTTAACGCACCTGAGCCCGCCGGGCGTCGCATGGGTGCGATAGCTCGGCGGGCGGTACTCATAGTCACAACGCGCTTATTCCCCTGTCGACGCCTTTTTAACCCCTCGGAGACTAAAGAGAGAACAAGCGAGCGGTAACCGTCTCGGGAATTCCCTGGCTGTTACGCACCGTTGCGTACGTTAAGAACGAATTCGATTTACCCGCCGTAGCAGGATAATCGCCATACTCCAAGGCTCGATCGGGCGACAGAAGCGAGCCGTAGGTCTTAGCCGAAGTGTCAATCAGAAAATGCGACGCCTGAACTTTAACCAGGTATTTATTTTTCCTTCCCGCAGCGCACGCGAGCGGCTCACGCGAAAGGAAGAGGTACGGCCCGCCCTCGTTACCGATATAGGTGCCCATATTGCCCAGGCTGCCCACACCGCTATACGTCGCCTCAATGGAGAACACGAAGGTGTCTCCCATATACACGGCCTCGAAAGGCGAAACCGACGAAGGAAGCACCAGCTGAGCCCGCTTCGTGTTGTTGCCGTCAGTCAGGTCGATCGCCGTCATACCGTAATAGACGCCCTCATCATTGTGTACACGGGGCGAGATGGTCAGGATGCCGTCGCTCACACGCGGGGCGGATGCGAAGCGGCCCGTCGACTTCCAAATTGTCTCGGCCTTGGACTCATCGACCGAGCGGCGATAGCAGAACGAATCGTTGCTCGTTTTATTGCCACTCGCCGAAGGCATCTTATACCAGACGACCGATGACCCGAACGCCGTGAACAACGGCGGATCGTAGTCCTTGCCGCCCCGGTCGAGCTCAACCACATCACCGACAAGCGAAGCGCCCGACAGATTTTGAGCGTAGAGCTTCCACGATGAATTCGCGAAGTTCATCTCCACCCACGCAAACACGCCATCGCCGGCGCGGACATCGTAAAACGCGTACCCGGTGCCCTCGACGGGGTCCTCGATAAGTGTGGTGAGCGAGCCATCGCCCAGGTTGAGCACGCCGAGCGTGTTGGCGTGCAACGCAGATGCGGGTGCCATCATTGCCGCGGCATAGTCGCCATCGCAGTAGTACAGCAGCGTACCCAGAGGCAGCGTCCACGAGGCCGCAGGCTCAAGGTCGATGTCGACGGCCTCGTATTCATCCGTAATCGAGACGATCTTGGAATCGTCCTTGATGACCTGAGGCTCACCGGCGGCATCATCGCTGGTGCCCGTTTTTTTCGAGCATCCAGCGAGCACCGTGGCAGCACCCGCGGCCGCTCCACCGAGCACAAAGCCGCGACGCGATATTCCGTTCTTAATGTAGTCGGTAATGCCCATTAGGCGATCTCGGCGCGGGCGGCCTCGATGGCGCGCGTGAGCTGATCGGCGCAAGAAGTCTTCTTCATACCGCAGGTGTTGCCGGCGAGAACCTCAATCACGCGATCGGAAGGAGCGCCCTCGACCAGTTTGGAGATAGCCTTGAGGTTGCCGTCGCACCCGCCGGTAAACTCGACGCCCAGCACCTTGCTGCCGTCGTCAGAAAGATTGAGGTGAATATTACGAGCACACACGCCCTGCGGCTTGTAGTCAAAACTAATCATTGCGATCCCCTCTCGGAAAGAAATTTCAGGAGTCTATTATCCCCGCCCGGAGCGACATATTGTCGCAAACACCGATTCAACATCCTACGATGCACGGATGAGCGGGGACAAGATTAGCAGTCCGTGCCCTGCGCGTGGATCATGCGCTTCTCACGATGCATATTGTGGTCAGCAACGCGATATACATCGGCCAGCGTATTTCCAGCCGTCTCGACGGTCGCCACGCCAATCGACGCGCTGACCGTTAGGGCTTCATCGCTCACCGCAGCAAGGCCGAGACGAATATCTTGTTCCAGCCCGTGCGCAGACTCGCCGTCAGTATGGGGGCAAACCAGTAAAAACTCGTCGCCGCCGAGACGCATCGGCAGGCAATCCTCACCAGCCACCCGCCGCAACACGGACGCGGTCCGTCGCAGCAGCTCGTCTCCCATCTCATGGCCACGGACGTCGTTGGTCCGCTTGAGATAATTGCAGTCCAACATAATCACACTCACTGGCAAGCCCTCGTTTACCAGGCTATCTCCGCGCGACTCAAGATAGTTGCGGTTGCGAAGCCCTGTCAGTTTATCTTGGTAGGACAGCTCCTCGGCATGCTTGACCATCGATATGTTGTGCGTCGCGACGACAACCGATTCCAGCCGGCCTTGCTCATCGCGATGCTGGGGGACAACCTGCAGCGAATACCAAGTACCCCGACAATCTCGCACCTCGGCGGCCAAGTACGGCATGCCCTCCATACGGTCCCGAAGCGTACTTATATCTACAAGCGCCATAACCGCCTCGCGGCTTTCGGGGCTCACGATATCTCGGCAGACCGTGTCCATAAAGTCATATGCCCCGCTGTGCTCGGCAAATATTTTCGCTATCGCCGGCGACATGTTGATTCCCTCGATCTTGAGGGTGTCGAGATGCAAAAGGAAGGTCGAGTCGTAGATGGCGCTTATGGCATTGATAATGCCAAGCTGCTTATCCTTTTCGGCCAAATTGCGATGGTCAACGATATTTCGCGCCAACAGCACCACGACCCAAAACGCCAGACAAACCAACACACCGGCGGCGACAAACGAAACTCTGCCGGACATGACCTCCGCTTTGGGATACAGCGCAAACAGGCGATAGTCCTTGTATGCCGCACGCACGGCGTACCATTTGCTTCCGCGATACTCGATACGCGTCAGGCCTTCGTCTTTCCACTCGATTCCAGATCCGGCAAGGAGCCGAGCGAGCGACACGTCGACATCGGGATCATTAGAGGAGACGATCTCCGCATCCTCCATAACAAGCACCGTGGGGCCCTGGTGGAAGGTGTTGTTTGCAAGCACGTCGGCTATGGCATACGAATAGTCATCCGCCGTATCGGGGACGAATGAGCGGTATGCCAAGGCAACGCCGTCGCCATACGGGGCAGCACAGACGGCAAAAACGACATCGCGGCGTTCAACGACAGTTGAGTAGGACACTTTGGAACCTTGATACATCGATGCGACCGACGAGCAAGCCAGTTCTTCTCGCCATAGCATGAGCGGATCGCGGCCATCGATGTCGTAGTGAGCGGTCATATGACCGTCGGAGTCCATGACCATCAGCCCCGAAAGGTTCTCGGCATGGACATATTGCTCGATAAGATCGTCGTTAACCTCAACGCGATCAGGGGGCAAGAACGTCGCAAACGATTCGACCGCGGCATCCAAATCGTACGTCGCCTCGGTTTTTCTTCCCTGTTCGTAGCGGTCATATTTTTCGCAGGCATTTTCCAAAAACACCATGGTCTCTTGACCGAATCCAAGCGTTTTATCGAGGCAGCGATGCGTGCCAACCGTAAACAGCAGATTCAGCAAAACAATGCTGGTAACAACGCTGACGACTATGACAACCAGGTTCTTTTTGTGCAAGAGGCGCTCATCATTTGTCATGGATCGCCCCTTGCTCACTCGTCGTCGCTCCCGCCTTGTAATTGCCCACAATACGGTCAATCGTGCCATCTCGGTCCATGTCGAACAGCGCGGTATTGAGATCCTTTACGACCGGTCCTTCATAGCCGTTCTCAAACGCGACGCCCAGGTCAACCGTCATAACGTTGTCAGCAAACACACGGTAAAGGCCGGGATACTGGGCGATGAGTTGGTCAAACGATTGAACGTCCGCCATCCAACAGTCAACATACCCTTTGGCCAGAGCGGCTTTGCAGAGTTCGGCAGAGCCATATGATTCGATTTGAACGTCCGACGAGATCCCCAGATCCCCCGCAAGCAATCGACGTTCACTCACCGAGCCCGCAATCACCGCAATGGTCCTACTTCCATCGAGATGTGCCAAGGACTTGATACCACTCGCTTTCTTGGCGGCAACCGAGACCGTCACGGTTAGATACGGCTCAGTCCAGTAATACTTATCCTCGCGATAACAGGGCGAATAATCGCACCATAGGCAATCGATATCACCATTTTTGAGCAGCCGGTCGCGATCGTTCCAGTCAATATCGACAAACTGCGGCTTGAGCCCCGCACGCTCACACGCCTCGCGGGCGATATCGATATCGATACCGGCGTAATCGCCCGTGGTATCGACATACACATAGGGGTCGTTATCCGTAACGCCAATTTTGAGCACAGGGAGATCCTCGTCAGCTGCATTCGGCGAGGAAGAACTATTTCGATCGGTATACGTCAGGACGGCCGTACAGGCAGCAACAAGCACTATGAGCACGAACGAGGCGATGGCGACTCGTTTGATACGTCTGGGCACGCGCCTCTTTTCATCGAAATAGCAGTAGAGGTTCATTTTATTACCGGGGGCTGCCGCAGCAACGAAAAAAGCGCCTCGCCCAAGATGGGCAAGGCGCCAATGGTTGGAAAGCATCCGCAAGCGGTCGAATTGGGTCGACCCTACTCGAAGTTCAGCTGCTCCAGACGGTCGAAGACCGTATCGATACGAGTGAGGAAGTCCCACGGATCGAAGATCTCGTCGAGCTTCTCCTGGCTGACGGTGCAGCGCGGATCCGCCTCGAGGCGCTCCTTAAAGGTGGGACCGGAGACGCAATCCTGCACCTCGTGCCAGGTTGCCATAGCGTTCTCCTGCACGATGGCGTAAGCGTCCTCGCGGGTAATACCCGTGTCGACGAGAGCCAACAGCACCTTGGAAGAGAAGATGAGGCCGCGGGTCTTGTTGAGATTGGCCATCATGCGCGCCGGATACAGCTGCAGGCCATCGATAACGCGAATGAGGCACTGGAACATGTGGTCAAGGGCGATGAAGCTATCAGCCTGGGCGACGCGCTCGGCAGAGGAGTGCGAAATGTCGCGCTCGTGCCACAGGGCAACGTTGTCAAAAGCGACCTGAGCGTTGGACTTCACGACGCGCGACAGCCCGCAGACCTTCTCCATGGTGATGGGGTTGCGCTTGTGCGGCATGGCGGAGCTGCCCTTTTGTCCCTTGCGGAACGGCTCCTCGGCCTCGAGCGTATCGGTCTTCTGCAGGTTGCGAACCTCGGTCGCAATGCGCTCGCAGGTAGCTGCCGTGGTAGCGAGCACACCGGCAAGATAGGCGTGGTGGTCGCGGCTGATGACCTGCGTGGACAGCGGATCATGAACCAGACCTAAGTGCTCGCAGACATACTCCTCGACAAACGGCTCGATGGAGCTGTACGTGCCGACAGCGCCCGAGATGGCACCGAAAGCAACGTTCTTACGGGCGTCCTCAAGACGGTCCAGATCGCGCTTGAGCTCCCAGGCCCAAGAGCCAAACTTCATACCAAAGGTCATCGGCTCGGCATGGATGCCATGAGTACGGCCGGCGCAGAGCGTGTTGCGCTCCTCGAAGGCGCGACGCTTGCAGATCTCGCCGAGCTTCTTGACGTCCTCGATGATAAGGTCGCAAGCCTGAGTGAGCTGATAGCACAGAGCCGTATCACCCAGGTCGGAGCTGGTCATGCCGTAGTGAACCCAGCGGCTGGGCTTGGGCTCGCCCTCGGGAACGTCGGCATCGATATACTCCTTCATGTTGGTCAGGAAGGCGATGACGTCGTGGCGCGTGACTTCCTCGATCTCGTCGACCTTTGCCTTCTCGAAGTTGGCGTGGTCGCGAATCCACTGGGCTTCGTCTTTGGAAATACCGATCTTGCCGAGCTCCGCCTGGGCCTCGCAGGCCAGGACCTCGATCTCCTGCCAAATGGCGTACTTGTTCTCGAGGGAGAAGATGTGTCCCATCTCCGGGCGGGTATAGCGATCGATCATAGCGGCTCCTTTTTGGTTATTGGCACGTTGGTCGTAACTCGACTATTGTACCGTGCGCAGGTGCCCGTATGAGCTACGGGCATCAACCTAACATTTTGAGATTGGAGCGGGCAACGGGACGTCCGCGTATTTGCTTCGCAAATCCGCACCGGCTACGGTCGCCTATCGGCGACCTTGCCTGCTCGCTATAAACGCTTCGCGTTTATTTAACGCTCGCACCCTGTCGGGTTCGAGTCCCGGCACTATATTGAAAAAAGCACGGCACCGGAACGGTGTCGTGCTTGTGCTTTTTACTGGAGCGGGCAACGGGACTCGAACCCGCGAGTGTCAGCTTGGGAAGCTGATGCCTTACCACTTGGCGATGCCCGCTTGTGTGTTGGCTAGTATAACGCGGTTGTCTTGTTCGATACAAGGGTGTCGATGCTTGTTTTAGCTGTGGAGAATCGTCTGAAAAACAGTCCAATTGTGGAGACAGGGACCTCTGGTGTCCTTATTTCACCATCTTTTACCTGCGGTTTTATTTGATTGTTCCATATGAACCCAATTTGTCGGAAATCGGGCAAGCTTTTGGTCAGCTTCCGGTACTTACCCGCATGAACCTCGGGGGTAGCCTCGTCCCAAGCGCCGCAGCCTCCCCGTGCGGCGCACGAGGGATAAGGAGCAGCCATGTCCAACGCACCCACGCACTCTGTCCACAGCGCAATCGCAACAGGCCCGCTGCTCCTACTCCTCTTCCTACTCATCAGTTGCTTGGCTCCGAGACCCGCACTTGCCATCGACGGGTACGATCAGCTCGGCTTTCGCACCATTAGCGACGATTGTGGGCCCTTCTTCATCGGTAAGTACGAGGCTCAAGACGCCTCAATCGCGTACTGTATGAACCAGGAACGTCCCGGTCCCACCAAGCCGGGTGGCCCATGGCTCAACTTTGATCAGGGCTGGGTATGGCTCGACGACGAGTTCGCGGCGATCGTTTGTCACGGATATCCTTCCGCAACGTCATTTGGCGGTTACAGCCTGTCGCCCGATCGCGCCCGTGCCGCCACTCAACTTGCCGTATGGATGCTTAACGGCACCACCCATGTCGACGGCACTTACTCCTATACAACAGCTCAAGGCAAAACAAAGAGCGGGCATTTTACCACCGACAATGAGGTTGTGGCTGCCGCACGGTGGCTTCACGACAATGCAAAATCGGGAGGCATCAAAGCCGCTCCGCACCGCGCACGGCGCTATTTGGGACCCATATCGGGCGGCAGCAAACGTCAAGACATGCTCTACGTGCTGCCAGCGGTCTCTGTTTCTTTCCAAAAGAAGTCCGCGAACACCGTCATTACCAGCGGAAACGGCACCTATCAGTTTGACGGGGCAACATTCGATATCTTCGAGAGCGTGAGCGACGCGCGCGTGGGCACGCTCAAAATGGACGGCAACGGCCGAGCGCAGGCAACACTTTTACCTAACACGGCATACTACCTGGTAGAGACAAAGGCACCGGCAGGCTATATCCCTCGACGCGACCGCATCCCCTTTACCACGGAAGGCAATGGTGGTCATGTCACAATCGATGAGCAGCCAGGCACCATCACGTTGCGCATCGTAAAGACCGACGCCGCAACGGGCGCTGGAGCCCAAGCGGGGACCTCGCTTGCCGGTGCCGAGTTTACCTGCGTCTCTCAATCCACCCCCGGATGGACGCAAACCCTCACGACCGACGAAAACGGTCGAGCGGCCCTTGATAACGTTCCCCTGGGAACCTTCACCATC
Organism: uncultured Collinsella sp.; assembly: GCA_900556515.1. Classification (GTDB taxonomy): domain Bacteria; phylum Actinomycetota; class Coriobacteriia; order Coriobacteriales; family Coriobacteriaceae; genus Collinsella. Next base: position 3,382 of record USPH01000024.1, on the reverse strand, counting down.
TATGAGTCGAAGGCCCCCGAGGGCTACCTACTGCCCAGCGACAGCTGGACCTACACCGTTGGAGCCGACCAGCTGGGCGACTCGGGCGTCGTCGAGCTCGAATCTCGCGTTTCCGATATTCCGATTGCATTTGACCTTGAGATTTCCAAATTCAAAGATCATGGCAACAGCGATCAGTCTGGCTTGGAGCAGCCCGCGGAAGGCGTTGTCTTTGAAGCCATCAGCAATAGCTCACAACAGGTTGTTGGAACGTTAACCACAAATATCTATGGTTTTGCCTCCACCAAAGACCAGCCCGGAGCATGGTTCGGCGCGGGCAAGCGGCCCGACGGCGCCCACGGAGCCATCCCCTACGACCGTGCCGGCTATACACTTCGGGAGGTCCCAGAATCCGTCCCCGAAGGCTTTAAACAGGCAGGAGAATGGACCGTCTCGGCTGAACAGATTGCCGACGGTGCCGAGCTTCAGTACATCGTGGACAACCATGCCCTATCGACACATCTCCAGATTGCTAAGCGCGACGCCCAAACCGGTGCCGCGGTTCCCCTTGCAGGCTTTAGCTTCCAGTTGCTCGGCAGCAACCACGAGCCCATCTCGCAAACGTGCTGGTATCCGTCCCACAATGTCCTGAACACCTTTACGACCGACGCAACTGGTACCGTCACGCTGCCCGAGTCTCTTAACCCGGGCACCTACTACGTGCGAGAAGTCTCGGCAAAGAAACCTTATCTTGTCGGAGAGGATCTCGAGATAACAATCCCCGCCGACAGGTATCTAACGCCCGTTGCGATTGCCTCATACTTCGACGATGCGGCAACCGGAAGCATCGAAATCGTAAAGTCCGACGCTACCGACGGGCGCAAACTCATGGGGGCTGTATTTGATATCCGAGCCGCAGGCGATATTATTCGCCCCGACGGCAGTATCGTTGCCCTGGACGGCGAAACCGTCGCCACCGTAACGACTGACGAGCAGGGGTCCGCCCGTGCGAGCCATCTTTCGCTGGGATGTGGAACCGCATGCTACGAAGTCGTTGAGACCCAAGCGCCCGAAGGATATCTCCTAGACCAAAGTCCCCATACGGTCGAGCTGTCATATGCCGACCAGACAACGTCCGTCATCGAAGCCCATCTCGGAGTATCCGACGATTTCACCAAGATCGATATCTCAAAAGTCGACCTAACCGGAAAACAAGAGGTGGAGGGCGCTCAGCTCACCCTATATGGACAAGACGAAACCGAAATAGACTCCTGGACCTCATCCGACAAGCCGCACCGCATCGAACATCTTGCACCCGGCACCTACACGTTGCGCGAAATGATGTCCCCGCGAACCTACGACCTTGCCGAGGAGATAACGTTTGAAGTGAAGGCTACGGGAGAAGTCCAATCTTTCGCAATGAAGGACGCGCCGATCGAGATCAAGGGACAGGTCGACAAGCGTCAAGAAATTGCCCAGCCCACCGGGGATGGCCTCTTGGCTAACGGCGATGGCAAAAACCGCGCCGCGACACAAGCCGATGCGGAAGGGTTTTTCTCCTACACCGTCGATGCGCGAAACGAGTCGACCACCTGGGTTGATGAGTTCACGATTACCGATGATCTTGAGTGCGCCAAGGACGGTACGGCAAGACTCGTCTCAATCGAAACCCCTATTGCCATCGGCGACCTCAACGGTCTGTGCAACGTTTGGTACCGCACAACGCCGCTGGGCTCGTCAGACATCGACGAGCAGGCAAACGCGACGCTTGACGATGGACATGAAAACCCCTGGCTTGAGTCCGACGAAGTTAAAGAGAGCCTGGGCGAGGACCGCCGTCTCGTTGATTACGAAGGCTGGCATCTCTGGAAAACCGATGTCCCGACCACAGAATCAACCACACTTGAGGCAAATGAGCTCGACCTTCCCGTTAATACTGTCGTAACGGGCATTCGCCTTGAGTATGGTGCGGTAGCCGCCGGCTTTACGACTCGAAGTGATGTGGATTCTTGGGCCCACGATGATCTCAAAGATGAGCACGATGACCTTGACGATGCCAAAGCAACCCTTGGCACGGACGCCCGGGGTGCAGTAGTCCATATGCAGGCAACTTCTTCCTATACGCCCCAGGCGCCAGTTGCCAACAGCGCCCGTGTCGACCTCTGTCGCAACGGCGGCGGCGACAAACTTGAGTCACATGACGAGGATCGTGTCGTTCAACAATGTGCCCTGCCGCAGGACCTGCCGGCAACGGGTTCTATTCCCATCGCCGCCTGTCTAACCGCCCTCTTAACTTCCGGCGCCGCAGCCATCTTGTTTGCCCACCTGGAATCGGCATCGAGGAAGCGCTAATGCATAAAAAGCGGGCGAACCAGTCTCCCGGTTCGCCCGCTTTTAGCCATGTAAAGTGCCGCGGCTACTCTGCAGATGAAGATCCGCCGTCGACGAGCGCCTGCTCAGACTCGGGAATCCCGTCGGCACCCGTACTTTGCTCTTGCTCCACCTCTTCGCTGATTGCTGATGCGGAGGTCGACCCCTTTACACCCACGATATAGGCAGCCCCAAATCCCAAAGCGACGGCAATAAGGGTCAGAATCAAATAAACAGGCCAATGACGTTTAATGAACGAAAACACGTTGACTCCTTAGAGTTCCGCCTACGAACGGCGGATAACCTCGGTCACGACCTCGGATACCGTGGCAATGTTCGTCGGGTTAACGTTGTGGGGCAGGTCGTCCTCGGTGCGAGCACAAGCCAGGCGCGTGCCGTCCACACCGGCGATGGTAAGGGCACGACGGCTCGCCTCGAGTGCGGCATAGGCATCGGTCTTGGCATAAGGCATCTCGAGCGCACCACAATCGACATGGAACGACTTGCAGACCTTGCTGACCAGATTCATGATGCGGCGGTCGCCCTTAAGCAGCTGCTGCTCGCCCTCGACCGTCACCACCGAAAGCCTACCGGCGCCGACGGATTCAAGATTGATGAAGAATACGCCGCGGAGCTTATCGCGATGCGAGGCCAAGAACGCCTTCATGCCGGCGCCATCACAATCCGAGGCACCCGTCGCCACAAACCAGATATCGTGACCGAGCAGTTCGTCATCGCCCATGGAGGCGACAGCCGAGAGCATGTCTTCGTCAGATGCGCCATCGGAAGACGTAGCACCGCCCTTCCAGCCGTCGTTATCGTCCTCGAAGTTATCCCACGAGCCGATACCGCGGCCAGACTTCTTGGCATCGTAATCGTCTTCGACGCCCAGCCAGTCACTCATGCTGTCCTGATCGTTTTTCTTTTTTCGACCAAACAGACCGCCCAGACCGCGCTTGCGGGGCTTGGGCGCGGCCGAAGTGGGAGCCGAGATGGTCTCGAGCGGCTGCGCGCCCGACGCGACGGGCATGGA
>USPH01000023.1 GCA_900556515.1 uncultured Collinsella sp. | reverse complement strand
GAGATCTGCGCATGTCTCGTGGGCTCGGAGATGTGTATAAGAGACAGGTGAGCGTGCGCTCGCCGGTGCCGTCGCCGTGGACGATCATGCCGGCGGGCTTGTCGATGGCCATAAGCCAGGCGTCGCAGTAGAGGACTTGAGGTTCTTCGTTCACGTGTAAGCCTTTCGGTTAGCTAATTCCCACAAACATGCAGCCCGAGGTAGCGCCGCGCAGGCGGGCGGCGGGCTTGCGGCCGGCTTGAGCCGCCTCGACGGCACGACGGACGCGAGCGACGGCACGGCCAATCTCATCGGCCTCGAGCAAAGTTCCGTCGACCATGAAACGGCGCACGCCGGCATCGAGCAGCTGAGGGACCTGCGGCGTGAGGTCGATGGGGTAGGCATCGTACAGGCGAGAGCGGCCGTGGATGTCGGTTCGGACGGGCATGACCTTTCCGTCGATATTCTTGAGCGAGAGCTTGCGGGCGCGCAGGCGGCAGTTGGCGCAATCGTGGATGCAGCCGTTGGCAACCTGCAGAATGCAATGCTCGCTTGTCATAACGCGCGGGCGGCCAAAGACGGTGATGCCCAGAGCCGCGGGCGCGGCGGCGCCGAGCGAGACAATCTCGTCGAGCGTGATCTCGGGCGAGAGCCAAAACGCACCGGCTCCACGCTCGGCAAGCGCCTCCATGCAGGGCGTGTTGTGCACTGGCAGGCAAGAGCGAATCTCGGCCGTGGCGCCGGTCTGCGCGGCTACGGCGAGCTCGGAGATATTGCCGACGGCGACGGTGGCTCCGGCATTGATCCAGGGGTCAACGCGCTCGTGGTCAACAGCACGGCAGACCTCGTCGAGTACGGGCACGATACCCTGCTCAAATGCATCGGCAGGGGAGAGTCCGACAGCCTCGAGCACGTCGGTGGTCATGTAGAGGCGCGTTGCACCCTCCGCGCGGGCTGCCTCGACGGCCTCGAGCGAGGTGACGGTGGCGCAGATCTGCGGCTCATCGCGGTAATGCTCGGGTATGGCGTGCGCACATTTGTCGAGCCCCGGAATCTCGAGCGTTTTCGCACGCTCCTCATACGGTGCCAGAATGGCCTCCTCCAATGCTTTACAGGCGGCGGCGCGCACCTTGTGCACGGCGGAGAAGCCCATACCGCAGCCCTCATCGAGCGCCACATCAAAGCTCGCTGCCTCAAAGGGAGAGGAGCCCATGCGCCCGACGTGCTCAACCAGATCGGACGCCTCGACCGCGCGGGTCTTGGCGGCCTCGACGGTAAAGCCCGTGGCCGTGGCCGTAAGCGAAGGATCGTCGCAACAGGTGAGCGTAACGGCAAACGGCTCGCCCAGGCGCGCCCCGACGGACACGTCTACGGCGCGGCGGCGCAGCACATCGCGCTTGAGCGCGGCGCCGGCGGCGTCAATGGCGCGCTGGCTTCGAATCACGCGCACGCGGCAGCCCTCGGGCATGCTACGGGGCACGCGACACTCGATAACATCGCCGGCAGCGGCATCATCGGCGGCAATGGTGGTCAGGAACTGGTCAAACTCGTTATCGTGGCGAAGCTCCAGCAGGTCGCCCTTGCCCACGGGCTCAAGCAGCTCAATGCGGGCGATGGCGGCGCGGCGACGGCGATCGTCGGGCTTGAGTCCGCGTACATCGCGGTTGGCCAGACGGCTGCCCAGCACCGTGCCCACAATCTGGCCGCGGTTGTTGGAGCGCTCGTAGCTCATCATCTCGTCGCCCGAGGTGCCATCCTGGTAGGCGTGCGTAAAGTCGCGATTAAAGCAGCGCTTGAGTTGGCGCTGACGGGCGGCATCCTCATCCTTAGAGGTCGAAACATCGGCCAGCATGTCATCAATCTGATGACGATACACATCGACGATGGAATACACGTAATCGGGGGCCTTCATGCGGCCCTCGAGCTTGAGCGATGCAGCGCCGGCGTCATACAGACGGCGAACGAGCTGCGACGTGTTGGTGTCGCGCGGGCACAGCGCGCGCTCGCGACCGGCAGGGGAGAGCGAGCGGCCGTTCTCGTCAATCAGCTCGTAGGGCAGGCGACAGGGCTGAGCGCACATGCCGCGGTTGGCCGAGCGGCCCGCCATGGCAAAGCTCGACAGCAGGCACAGACCCGAGTAGCAAAAGCAGATGGCACCGTGGCTAAAGACCTCCAGGTCCACATCGGGCGCGGCATCGTGAATGGCGGCAATCTCGTCGATGGAAAGCTCGCGCGAGAGGGTCACGCGGTCGGCGCCCTGCTCGCGGCACCAAAGGGTTCCACGGTCGTCGTGGATGTTCGCCTGGGTTGAGATGTGCGTCTCGATGCCGGGCATGGTGCGCTTGACCTCAAAGAACAGGCCCCAGTCCTGGATGATAAAGGCGTCGGCGCCCAGCGTGGAGCAGCGATGGATGAGTTGCAGCGCATCGCTCATCTCGGACTGCTTGATGACGATGTTGACCGTGACGTAGACGCGCGACCCGGCTAGATGTGCGGCTCGGCAGGCTTGCTCAAAGGCCTCGTCGATAAAGTTGGTGGCCTTGCGGCGGGCGTTGAAGCTGCCCATGCCGCAGTAGATGGCATCTGCCCCGGCAGCAAGCGCGGCGGCAAAGGGCTCCGGGCCTCCGGCGGGTGCCAAGAGCTCGGGTCTGCGGTTGGTGGTTCTACTGGCGGTTGCGGTCATATCCTGCCTTTCAAAATGCTCAGATACTCAAAAGTATAGTGGTGCCGTCGCGGCGGGCGACGCCCGTGCTCCAAGCAGGATAAAGTCTTCAGCAGCCCTTGCAGCAAAAATGATCCGTTTCCCTTCGTTCCCATCGGATCAGGTGATCCATAGGTGGCGGAGGAAAACGGATCATTTTGAGCTTCACTGTCCGGTCGTGCCGTTCAGCGGCCGACAGGCACCGTTGGGCGATAAAATATTCTCGCAACGTGATAATAATCTTGCATCGCGCGGAAACCTTGAGTACTATCCCAAATCAAGCGCGGTGTTCAGACCGAATTGTGCCTCCCGGTGTGAACGCCGCGCTCACGCTCTCTATCTGATCGTAAGGAGAAAAACATGAGCAAGACCGTCGTGTCTTCCGATAACGCACCTGCAGCCATCGGCCCGTATTCCCCCGGCATCCAGACCGGCAACATGGTGTTCCTGTCCGGCCAGCTGGGCATCGACCCCGCAACCGGCAAGATGCCCGAGGGCGTCGAGGCCCAGGCTAAGCAGTCCCTTGCTAACGTTGAGGCCCTGCTGACCGCTGCCGGCGCCACCTTTGCCGATGTCGTTAAGACCACGGTCTATCTGGCCGACATTGCCGACTTCGCTGCCGTGAACGAGATCTACGCCTCCAAGTTCGAGGCTCCGTTCCCCGCGCGCAGCGCTTTCCAGGTTGCCGCCCTTCCGGCCGGCGGTCTGGTCGAGATCGAGGTCGTCGCCGCTCTCTAAGGCGTTGGCAACAACTAAACATGACATGCAAAAAGACCCTGCAGTGCGTGTGAACTGCAGGGTCTTTTGTCAAGCGATGCGACAAAAATGATCCGTTTTCCTCCGTCCCCAAGGAGTCAGCGGGTTAGCCTTCCTTGCGGACTTTTTGCAGGTAGCGGTAGACGCTGGGCTCCGAGATGCCCAGTGCGGTGGCGGCGCAGGCTACGGCGCCCTTGAGCATGAACACTCCGTTGCCGTTGAGGTGGCGAATGACGTCCACGCGGTCGCTTTGACCAAGCGACGTCACATCCAGCCCGCGAGCGCTCAGCAGCTCGGAAATACTGCGGTCGATGAGCTCCTGCGTGGACTCCGAAAGGCTTTCGACCTCGATGGGGGAGGGCTCGGTGCGTGCGGGAGCGGCGTCAAAGCAGGCCATAAGCTGCTGGGCCATGGCACTGATGTTGCGCACGGCCGAAAGATCGGTGTTGACGCAGAGCATGCCGACGATCTCGCCGTCCTTGCGAATGAAGTACGTCGCCGACTCCAGCGTCTTGCCACCGGCACCGCGGCCTTCGTAGCCCGTAATGAACGGCAGATCGCGATATTTACCATCGTGCATGATCTTGAGTGCCAGATCGGTGGCGGGACCGCCGACCTTACGGCCGCTCACGATGCCGTTGCGAATATCGACGATGGCGTGGTCGGGATCCGAGAAATCGTGCAGCACGATTTCGCTGTTCTTACCGAGTACCTGCTCCAGGAAATCGACCATCGGCAAAAAGCGGCGTACGGTCTCGTTCACGGGCAACTCCTTTGGGTTCTATCGAAGTGTTCATAACAATTTTTTATCATGGTAACACGCTGCTCATCATCTCGTATATCCGCAGGTACATTGCGTAATACAGACGAACGGTAGGAATTTAGCGGTAAACGGTTGACCAAAAGAAAAGTAAGATGTCATTTTGACCAGACACTTTCCTGACCTGCGGAAATGCATTATCTCAGCTGAAGAATAGTCTGATAACAAAAAATTATTATTGAGAATGAGAATCATCTTTAATACGATATGCAACGAAGGCACAACCTCAACCCCGCACTGCGTCACAATAGAGCGTTAGATGCGAAAACAACTATTTCGAGGATTGGTGGTCAAATGACCCAGGAGACGGTTACGAACGGCACTGAAGCCCTGTTCACTCGCGAAGGCATGCCGCCCGTTAAGGAAATGATCCCGTGTGCCCTTCAGCATGTACTGGCATCGTTTGCCGGCATCATTACCCCGGCGGTCATCATGGCCGGCGTCTACGGCTTTAATAGCCAGCAGAGCACCGACATCATTCAGGTTGCACTCATTCTTTCGGCGATCGACACGGCCCTTCAGGCCTTCGCTCCCTTCCGTCGCATTGGCGGCGGCCTGCCCATCGTCATGGGCGTTTCGTTCGCGTTCCTGCCGGCCCTTCAGGCCATGGGCGCCTCGGGCTTTAGTTTTGGCGCGCTGCTGGGCGGCGAGATCGTTGGCGGTGCCGTCGCGGTCCTCTTTGGTCTGGCCTACAGCAAGATTAAGTGGCTGTTCCCGCCCGTCGTGACCGGCACGGTCATCTTCTCCATTGGTGTCTCTCTCTATCCCACGGCCGTCAAATACATGGCCGGTGGCATGGGCACGCCGTTGTGGGGCACCCCGCAGGCATGGTGCGTCGCTCTTATCACCTTCGCCGTGGTCTTTGCGCTCGCCAACTTTGGCAAGGGCACGCTCAAGCTGGGATCCGTGTTCTTTGGCATGATCGTTGGCATGATCGTTTCGATCCCCTTTGGCATGATCGACTTCTCCAGCGTCGCCACCGCTCAGGTCTTCGCTCTTCCCAAGCTCATGCCCTACGCGCTCGAGTTTGATCCCGAGGTCTGCATTACCCTCGCCGTCGTGTTCCCCATGGTTGCCATCCAGGTTATCGGTGACGTCTCCGCCGCCTGCCTGGGCTCCATCGACCGTATGCCCACCGAGCGCGAGCTCTCCGGCGCTATCGTGTCCCAGGGCCTCACCTCTATGGTCGGCGGCCTGCTGGGCGGTCTTCCCACCAGCGCCCTTGGCCAGAACGTGGGCATCATCTGCTCCAACAAGGTCGTTAACAAGTGGGTCTTTGTGATCATCGCGGCCGTCTTTGCCATCGCCGGTCTGTTCCCGCAGCTCTCTGCCGTCCTTTCCGCTATCCCGCAGCCCGTCATCGGCGGCGCGACCGTCGGCGTCTTTGGCACCATCACCATGAACGGTGTGCGCATGTTCACCCGCGAGGGCCTCACGCAGCGCACCACCACCATCGTCGGCACCTCCGTTGTCTTTGGCTTGGGTATCTGGATGGCCAGCGGTTGCCTTGCCGGCGAGGGCATGCCCACCTGGGTGTCCACCGTCATCGGCTCCAACGCCGTAACCCCCACCGCCATCATGGCCATCGTGCTCAACCTGATCCTTCCGCAGACGCCGGTCGTGGCTCAGCACATCGATGCCGCCAAGGATGCCGCTGTGAATCTGGTCCTGCCCGAGAGCAAGAAGTAACCAATTTCGGTGCTATTCGCCGGCGGACGCATCGCCTCGTCCGCCGGCGCCATGCGGCACCAAGCCGCACTTCAAAGGGCTTGTCCCTTTGGTGAAGCGTTGACGGGAGAGGGCCCGTTTCCGGTGTAGGCCGGCGCTTCGCACTTCCGCCATGTCAGAGGTGTCAAACCCCGCCTCTGATGTTGAAGGGAGCATTTATGCTTCTGGTCGCTAACGGTTCCGTCTTTACCCGCAACGCTCAGACTCCGTTCATTCCCAACGGTGCAGTCGCTATTGACGGAGATACGATCGTCGAAGTGGGCCCCGAGCGCGAGCTCAAGGCCAAGTACCCGGATGCCGAGTACGTCGACGCCCAGGGCAACCTCATCATGCCCGGACTCATCAACTGCCACACCCACATCTACTCGGGTCTGGCCCGCGGCCTTGCCATTAAGGGCTGCAACCCCACCAACTTCCTGGAGAATCTTGAGCAGCAGTGGTGGAAGATCGACGACAACCTGACACTCGACGGCACCAAGGCCAGCGCCTATGCCACGATTCTGGATTCCATCCGCGATGGCGTTACCACGATCTTCGATCACCACGCGAGCTTCTGCGAGATCCCGGGCAGCCTCTTTACCATTAAGGATGCAGCTCAGGAGCTGGGCATGCGTTCGTGCCTGTGCTACGAGGTCTCCGATCGCCGCGGCCAGGAAAAATGCGACCAGGCCATTGCCGAGAACGCCGAGTTTGCCCAGTGGGCCGCCAAGGAGCGTCGCGATAACGATAACCACATGATCGCCGCCATGTTTGGCGGTCACGCCACCTTTACGCTGTCGGACGAGACCATGGACAAGATGGCCGAGGCCAACAACGGCCTGACCGGCTTCCACATCCACGTGTGCGAGGGCATGAACGATGTGTGGGATTCCCGCCTCAACCGCGGCGGTATCAGTCCCGTCGAGCGCCTGCTGCAGCACAACCTGCTGGGTCCCGACACCATGCTCGGCCACTGCATCCACGTGACGCCTGCCGAGATGGATATCGTCAAGGAGTCCGGCACCTGGCTCGTCAACAACCCCGAATCCAATATGGGCAACGCCGTGGGCTGCGCCCCCGTGCTCGAGTTCTTCCGCCGCGGTATTCCCGTGTGCATGGGCACCGATGCCTACACCCACGATATGCTCGAGAGCCTTAAGGTCTTCCTGATCATTCAGCGCCACAACGCCGCCATGCCCAACGTGGGCTGGTGCGAGGCCATGACCATGCTGTTCGAGAACAACGCCAAGATGGCGAGCAAGTACTTCGATCGCAAGCTCGGCGTGCTCGAGGCCGGCGCTGCCGCCGACGTCATCGTCATGGACTACAAGCCCTTTACGCCGCTGAGCGAGGAGAACATCGACGGCCACATGCTCTTTGGCATGATGGGTAAAAACTGCCGCACCACCATCATCAACGGCCGCGTCCTGTACAAGGATCGCGAGTTCGTTGGCATTGATGAGGACAAGATCAACGCGTGGACCATGGCTGAGTCCAAGAAGCTCTGGAGCACGCTCAACGAACGCACCTACTAATTACAAGTAGATTCACGCGCGTCGGATGTTTCGCCGCGTTCGACGCGCGTATAGGCGGCCTCCGCGGGGTCGCCGGCGCTGTGCTAGCGCTACACCGTATTTGCGCCCGTCGCGCGGTCTCGCCGGGCGTTACAGAGAGGAGCTCATTATGAGCGACATCATGAGGCCGATCCCGTTTTCGCAGCTGATGAACTGGATCATCGAGGAGCACAAGACTCAGGGCGCCGTCTTTGGCGTGCGCAAGATGGTCACGACCAACCAGGAGGGCGCGCTTCCCATTTTTGACGAGCGCATCGAGACTCCGTTTGGCCCGGCCGCCGGTCCCAATACGCAGCTGGCCCAGAACATCGTGGCATCCTACGTGGCCGGTTCCCGCTTCTTTGAGCTCAAGACCGTTCAGGTTATGGACGGCGAGGAGCTCTCCAAGTGTGTGAACAAGCCCTGCATCGTGGCGCAGGACGAGTGCTACAACTGCGAGTGGTCGACCGAGCTCGAGGTTCCGCAGGCCTTTGCCGAGTACGTGAAGGCATGGTTTGCCTGCCACCTCATCGCTCGCGAGTACGGCCTGGGCAGCCCGGATGGTTTTGTCTTCAACATGTCCGTGGGTTATGACCTCGAGGGCATCAAGAGCCCCAAGGTCGATGCGTACATTGAGGGCATGAAGGACGCCAGCGGCTCCGAGGTTTGGAACGAGTGCCGCACGTGGGCGCTCGCTAACCTGGACAAGTTTGAGAATGTCGATGCCGCGTTTGTCGAGTCCATCCCGGCGCGCGTCTCCAACTCCATTACCGAGTCCACGCTGCATGGCTGCCCGCCGGCGGAGATCGAGCGCATCGCGACCTATCTGATCACCGAGAAGGGCCTCAACACCTACATCAAGTGCAACCCCACGCTGCTGGGCTATGAGTTTGCACGTCAGCGTCTCAACGAGCTGGGCTTTGACTACATCGTCTTCGATGACACGCACTTCCGCGAGGATTTGCAGTGGGCCGATGCCGTGCCTATGTTCGAGCGCCTGATTGCCCTGTGCGCCGAGCGCGGCCTGGAGTTTGGCGTCAAGCTCACCAACACGTTCCCCGTCGACGTGACGAGAAACGAGCTGCCCTCCACCGAGATGTACATGTCCGGCCGTTCGCTGTTCTCGCTGACCATCGAGGCTGCCCGTCGCATTACCGAGCAGTTCGATGGCAAACTGCGCATCAGCTACTCCGGCGGCGCCACGGTCTACAACATCCGCGCCCTGTATGACGCCGGTATTTGGCCCGTTACCCTGGCGACCGATGTGCTCAAGCCCGGTGGCTACGAGCGCTTTAGCCAGATGGCCGGCGAGTTTACCGACCTGGACGGCAAGCCGTTCGCGGGTGTCTCTCTCGAGGCCGTGACGGCGATCCAGACCGACTCGCTCACCAACCCGCTCTACAAGAAGCCGCTGCGCCCGCTGCCCGACCGCAAGGTCGCCGGCAAGAGCCCGCTTTCCGACTGCTTTACCACGCCGTGCCGCACGAGCTGCCCCATCCAGCAGGACATTCCCGCCTATCTGGCGGCTGTTGACGAGGGCCGCTACGAGGATGCGCTCAACATCATCATCGAGCGCAACGCCCTGCCGTTCATTACCGGCGCCATCTGCCCGCATCCCTGCGGCCGCGCCTGCGAGCGTGCGTTCTACGAGCCCGAGGGCGCCCAGATTCGCGCCAGCAAGCTCAAGGCCGCCCGCGAGGCCATGACCGCCGTGCTGCCCAAGCTGCGCGCCCAGGCCATCGCCAACGACAGCGAGCGCAACGTTGCCGTTATCGGCGGCGGCCCTGCCGGTCTGGCGACGGCGTTCTTCCTGACGCGCGCCGGCGTGCCCGTCACCATCTTCGAGGCCCGCGATTCGCTTGGCGGCGTGGTCCGTCACGTGATCCCCGAGTTCCGTATCGCGAGCGACGACATCTCCCACGATGCCGAGCTCTGCCTGGCCTTTGGCGCCAAGGTGCAACTTAATGCTCGCGTGGAGTCCATCGGCGAGCTCAAGGCCCAGGGCTTTACCGACGTGGTCGTAGCCACCGGTGCCTGGATGCCTGGCTCTGCGGGTCTGGGCGAGGGTACCGAGCTCGACGTGCTGGAGTTCCTCGAGGCCGCCAAGAAGGGCGAGAAGCTCGAGCTGGGCGAGGACGTCGTAGTCATCGGCGCCGGCAACACCGCCATGGATGCGGCCCGCGTGGCCAAGCGCCTGGCTGGCGTGAAGAACGTGCGCCTGGTGTATCGCCGCACCAAGAAGCAGATGCCCGCCGACGAGGAAGAGCTCGATCTTGCTCTTGCCGACGGCGTTGAGTTCTGCGAGCTGCTGGCGCCCAAGGCACTCAACGGCGCCGTGCTGACCTGCGACGTTATGGAGCTTGGCGAGCCGGATGCAAGCGGCCGTCGCAGCCCTGTCGCCACGGGCGAGACCGTCGAGCTGCCTGCCACCACGGTGATCTGCGCCGTGGGCGAGGGCATCGATGCCAGCCTGTACGACGCCGCGGGCGTCGAGCACGACCGTCGCGGCCGTCTTGCCGCCACCTCCACCGGTGTTGAGGGCGTCTGGGCTGCGGGCGACTGCCGTCGCGGTCCTGCCACCGTGGTTGAGGCTATTGCCGACGCCGCCGAGGTCGCCCGCGCCATCGCCGGCGTGGACTTTAACAAGTACGCCGACTGCAACGAGCAGGCTGGCCGCGAGGACACCTGCTACGAGCGCAAGGGGTCGCTGTGCCGCGACAAGCGCAACTGCACCAAGACCCGCTGCCTGGGCTGCGGCTCGGTGTGCGAGGTCTGCTGCGACGTGTGCCCCAACCGCGCCAACGTGGCCATTAAGGTGCCGGGCCTGGCCAAGCATCAGGTCGTTCATGTCGATGGCATGTGCAACGAGTGCGGCAACTGCGCCGTGTTCTGCCCCTACCAGGAGGGTCGTCCTTACAAGGACAAGCTCACCCTGTTCTGGAGCGAGGAGGACATGGAGAACTCCGAGAACGAGGGCTTCCTGGCCGTGGACGAGGATCACTTTATGGTCCGCGTCGCCGGCACGGTCCGCACCGTCTCGGTCGATGCCGTCAACACCGGTCTTCCCGAGGCCGTCCGCCTGACCATCAGGGCTGTGCGCGACAACTATTCGTACCTTCTTAAGAAATAGGCGAGTCTCTTATGGCCAAATCCATTCAACATAACGTGGCCTACGTTGCCTGCGGAAGCGGCTGTGCTTCCGCAGGCGGCGACGCCCGCTGCAGCGAAGGCTGCATTGGCTGTGGTGCCTGTGTCGCGGCCTGCCCCCACGGTGCCATTGCGCTGGTCGATGGCATCGCCCGCGTGGATCGCTCCAAGTGCACGGGCTGTGGCCTGTGCGGCATGGCGTGCCCGCAGCGCGTGATTGCCTTCGTTCCCGGCTACCAGAACATTCTGGTGCGCTGCAACAACACCGATAAGGGCGCCATCGCTCGCAAGATCTGCGACACGAGCTGCATCGGTTGCGGCATGTGCGCTAAAAAGTGCCCTGCCGGCGCTATCCGCATCGAGGACAACTGCGCCCATATCGACGGCGTGGACTGCCTGTCGTGCGGCATGTGCGCCGTCGTCTGCCCGCATGGCGCCATCCACGACCGCACCGGCATCGCCGCCGGCGTGTAGAAGGGAATCACCATGGCACAGGAATTCACTTTTACCGTTAACGGCGTCGAGCGCACGACGACGGAGAATAAACCGCTGCTGCGCTACCTGCGCGACGACCTGCATATCCATTCCGCCAAGGATGGCTGCTCCGAAGGCGCTTGCGGCACCTGCACCATCCATGTGGACGGTGCGGCCGTCAAGGCGTGCGTACTGACCACCGCTCTTGCCGCCGGTCGCAACATCGTGACCGTCGAGGGCCTGCCCGAGGACGTGCGCGAGGCCTTTGTGTACGCCTTTGGTGCCGTGGGCGCCGTGCAGTGCGGTTTTTGCATCCCCGGCATGGTCATGGCTGGCGCGGCGCCCATTGCTGAGGACCCCGAGCCCACCGAGGAGCAGATCAAGTACGCCATTC
>USPH01000022.1 GCA_900556515.1 uncultured Collinsella sp. | reverse complement strand
GCAGCGTCAGATGTGTATAAGAGACAGCAACAATAGCCTGCGTCTACTCTTTAGCCGCTGCGCCCATCACGTGTGCCCGCATTGCGGGGCGCGTGTGGAGCCGAGCCTTAACGTGGCTGCGGGCCTGTCGCTCACGTGCCCCGCATGCGGCCGCGAGTTCTACGCGCCGGGTGCCGAGGATTTGGCTTTCAATAGCGGTGGTGCATGTCCCACCTGCGGCGGCACCGGCGTTATGCATGAGGTGGACGAGGCGAGCTTGGTGCCCGACGAGTCAAAGACTATCAACGAGGGCGCGGTGCTTCCTTGGGGCACGCTCATGTGGGATCTGATGAAGCAGGTGGCCGGCGAGATGGGCGTGCGCACCGACGTGCCGTTTAACCAGCTCACGCCTCAAGAGCGCGACATCGTGTTTCATGGTCCGGCGGTTAAGAAGCACATCCTCTACGTGCCCAAAAACGGCGAGGGCGCTACGCCACTCGACTTTACCTATTACAACGCCGTCTATACCGTCGAGAATGCGCTCGCCAAGGTCAAGGACGATAAGGGCTTAAAACGCGTTGCGCGCTTTTTGCGCGAGGGCCCATGCCGCGATTGCGGCGGCACGCGTCTCTCCGAGGCTGCGCGGCAGCCCCAGGTGCGCGGTATCAATCTGGCACAGGCGGCGGCCATGACTTTGGGCGAGGCGATTGAGTGGGTGCGTGGGGTGCCCGCATCCTTGCCGCCCGAGATGCAGCCCATGGCAGCGGATATCTGCGATTCATTTTTGAGCACGGCCCGTCGTCTGGTCGACCTGGGTCTCGATTACCTTTCACTCGATCGCGCCGGTGCCACGCTCTCCACGGGTGAGCGCCAGCGCGTGCAGCTTGCTCGCGTGGTGCGCAACCGATCGACAGGCGTGCTCTATGTGCTGGACGAGCCTTCGATCGGCTTGCATCCTGCCAATGTCGACGGCTTGGTGGGTGTGATGCGCGATCTGGTGGATGACGGCAACACCGTGGTTGTTGTCGACCACGATACGCGCGTACTGGCGGAAGCCGACTATCTCGTCGAGATGGGCCCCGTTGCCGGAGCAGACGGCGGTAATGTGATTGCCACTGGTACGGTAGGCGAGGTCGAGCAATCGCGGGGCAGCCGCATCGCTCCGTTTTTGCGCGCAGAGCCCAAACGCTTGCGTCCGCAGGTGACTGACGACGAGATGTTCGACCAGGGGCATATCCACATGGCAACCGATGCTATCCATACCGTCAAGCCGCTCGAAGTCGATATCCCGCGCGGCCGTCTCGTCGCGGTTACGGGCGTTTCGGGTTCGGGCAAGACGACGTTGGTGCTCGAGACGCTTATCCCGGCACTCAAGGCGCAGGCAGCCGGCGAGCGCCTGCCAAAACATGTGCGTTGGATCGATGCCGAAGGCATTGCCCGCGCAAACCTGATTGACGCTACGCCTATCGGCGCCAACGTGCGCTCGACGGTGGCGACTTATGCCGACATCCATGATGAGCTGCGCCGCGCCTTCGCCCGCACGCCAGAGGCCAAGGCAGCCGGCTACAAGGCAGGTGCCTTTAGCTATAACACTGGCACTCTGCGCTGCCCTACGTGCGATGGCACGGGCTCGATATCGCTCGACGTGCAGTTTTTGCCCGACGTCGAGATCGTCTGCCCGGCATGTCGCGGTTCGCGTTATGCAGACACGGCTTCGCATATCCATCGCGAGGGCAAGGATGGGAGCTTGCTTACGTTGCCGCAGCTCATGGACATGAGCGTGGACGAGGCTCTCGACGCCACGGTGGGGCTCAAGAAAGTTCAGGCGCGCTTGCAGACCTTGCACGACCTGGGCTTGGGCTATCTTACGCTCGGTGAGCCCACGCCGGCGCTCTCGGGCGGCGAGGCGCAGCGTCTTAAGCTTGCGAGCGAGATGGGCCGCGTGCAGGACGATGCCGTATTCGTATTCGATGAGCCCACGATCGGACTACATCCGCTCGATGTTCAGGTGTTGCTGAGCGTGTTCGACGGTCTCGTTGCCAAGGGCGCCACGGTTATCGTGATCGAACACGATCTCGACCTTATCCGTAACGCCGATTACGTAATCGACATGGGCCCAAGCGGTGGCGATGCCGGCGGGCAAGTCGTCTGCGCGGGTACGCCGGCGGATATCGCGGCCTGCCCCGCAAGCATCACCGGCCGCTACCTATAACCAAATGTGACAAAGGGACGGTCCCTTTGTCACATTCCCGGAAAGCCTGTCTGGCGCAGGGCCTCGTAGAGGACGATGGCGGCGCTGTTGGAGAGGTTGAGCGCGCTGATGCGGTAGTCGTCCGGGTTGACGAAGTTGCCGCAGATATCCTGCCGAAGGATGGCCTCATGGCCGTCCTCGGTATGCCCCAGCGATTCCTCGTGGGCTTCCCAGACCTTGGCGTTATCGAGTGAGTCGCAATCGCGCAGCATTGGGATGCGCTCGCAGCGCTCGGGCGCCGCGGCAAGCAGTGGCTCGGGAATGCCTGAGCTCTCGCTGCCAAAGACCAAGTAGTCGCCATCTCGGTAGGTGCTCTGCGCATAGGTGCGGCGTGCCTTTTTGGTCAGCAGATGCAGGCGACCGTCGGCGGGGGAGAGACCGTTGCGCGCAAGGAAATCCTCCCAGCCGGCATAAGTCGTCACGTCCAAGTTTTGCCAGTAGCCCAGACCGGCGCGACGTACTGTCTTGTCATCGAGCGAAAAGCCCAGTGGCTCCACCAGATGCAGATGGGCACCGGTGACCACGCAGGTACGGCCTATATTGCCCGTATTGGCCGGAATCTCGGGCGCATACAGCACAATGTTGAACATGAATCTCCTTGGCTCAGAACGAAAAACCACCACGAAGGGCACCTTCGTGGTGGTTTGGCGGTTACGTAGGCGGAAAAAATACCCGCTTCGATAAACCTAGGCGCGGTGCCAGTCGGTCAGGCAGGCATCGAGGGAGGCGACGAGCGCATCCTTGTCCATGTGACGGCCGATGATGCACAGGCTCGTCATGCGGTCGCCCGTCTCGTCGTCCCAAATCTGCATGATCTCGGGGTTTTCGTCGATGATCTTCTGCTTCTCGCCCTCGTGCGCCGAGTCGACAAACAGGCCGTTCTCCATCAGGCGCATCTGGTGGCCGGCCTGCTCAAACATGTAGCACATGTCCGGATTGCCGGTCTGCCACAGCGGACCCTTGACGCGGATGACCTCGTCGGGCCACTCCTGCTCAACAAAATCGGTGAACTTCTGCAGGTCAAACGGCTTACGGCGCGAGTACACAAAGGTCTCGATGTCGTACTCGAGCACCTCGGGGTCGTCGTGCTCCTCGGGATGCTCCATGGCCTCGATCCAAGCGGCGGAGTTGTAGGCGCGCATAAAGTCGAAGCGGTCGGTGTCGAGCAGCTCCTCCATGGGGACCTCGCCGTTTTGGGCCTCGACGATCACGGCGTCTTTCTGCAGGCTGCGCACGATGGCCTTGAGCTCGGCGATCTGCTCGGGGCTCACGGTATCGGTCTTGTTGAGGATCAGCGTGGAGCAGAACTCGATTTGCTGGATGAGCAGGCTTTCGATGTCGTCCTCGTCGATATCCTCGGCCAGCAGGTCGCGACCGCCGTTGAACTCGTCGTACATGCGGGCGCAGTCGACCACGGCCACGATGTTGTCGAGCGCAAGCTTAGGCTCGCCGCCCACCTTGGCCTCGTCGCAGAAGCTCGAGATGGTGTAGGCGATGGGGATAGGCTCGCAAATGCCCGATGCCTCGATGATGATGTAATCGAAGTTGCCCGAATCGGCGATGCCCTGCAGCTGGTTGGCAAGGTCGTCCGAAAGCGTACAGCAGATGCAGCCGTTGGTGAGCGGGATGAGGTCATCGGTCTCGGAAAGGCCGCCGTCGGCGATGAGGCTGGCGTCCACATTGATCTCGCCGATATCGTTGACGATTACGGCGGCGCGGATGCCGCCGTCGTTAGCGAGGATGTGGTTGAGCAGCGTGGTCTTGCCGGCACCGAGGTATCCGGTAAGCATGATGATCTTCACGGGTTTGTTGGGCATGTGCCCTCCTTTGTTAGACATGGCTTACAGTTAAATCTTATGCCAAACGCCTGCTCTTATACCCACGCGCCGGCAAATAACACAGGCTACTCCCAGGCTCCCCACACATCGGGGCAATAACCGACGGTGGCCTTTTTGCCGTTGCGCACGATGGGCTCGGCTAGAACCTGCTGATTCTCGAGCAGTTTATCGAAGCGCTGGCTAGGGGTGAGGTGCTGGATGAGCGCGAGCATCTCCTCGTCCTTGGCTTTGGGGTTGAGCAGTTTGTCGATACCGCCGACCGCCTGCATCACGCTCGTGAGCTCGCCCTTGCTCATCTCCTTTTCCTTAAGGTCAATAAACTGCACCTTAATGCGGCGCTCTTTGAAGAAGCGCTGGGCCTTCTTGGTGTCGAACGACTTCTTAGTCCCGAAGATTTGAATATTCATGGCCCCGCCGTTCTATCGAATGAAGTTGGTCGTTGCACGATCGGCTTCGGGTGCGTTGATACCGGCGGCCTGTCCTGCCTCGATGCAGCGCAGGAGCCAGGCCATGTTTTTGCCGATGTTTCGCATGGTGGCAAGGCCCTCGGCATCCCCATCGGCGTCGCCGGGCACGCGGCCAAATACGTTGTTCCAGTAGGTGGAGGCAACTACGGGCATTTGCTTAATGGTGAAGTACTTGTTGAGCACATCGAAGGTGGTCGACGTGCCGCCGCGGCGGGCGACGGCGACTGCGGCGCCGGGTTTGTGCTCAAAGGCATGCCCGCCCGCATAGAAGGCGCGATCGAGGGCCGAAAGGATGCGTCCGCTGGGGTGCGCATAGTAGACGGGTGAGCCAAAGACAAAACCGTCGGCCTGCTCGGCGGCAGCGATGAGCTCGTTCACCACGTCGTCGTCAAAGGTACAACGACCGCCAAGTTTGCCGCACTGACCGCAGCCGATGCAGTCGCGAATGGGCTTGGCGCCCAGCAGAAACGCCTCGGTATCAATGCCTTCGGCAATGAGCTGCTCGGCGACTTCGGCGAGTGCGCGGGCGGTGTTGCCGTTTGCCTTGGGGCTGCCATTGACCAAAAGAACCTTCATCACAAACTCCCTCTGCTTTTGGTGACTTCTGCAGAGGATTATCGCACGATGGGGGAGGCGGCGCGGGCGCGGCGCTAATCCAGTTTGGTACCTGGCACCTGCACGGCTTTCCCGAGCAACGCTTTGAGCTCGTTCAAAATGGAAACGGGCTGACGGTCGACGCCGTCCAGATGGAGCGTGGCCACGCGAATGGGCGGCTGATATTCAAGCGAGCCGATGAGCACGGGAGTACCCAGGAACCGTTCGATGTCGCTTGCGATCTCGTCGATTGCCTCGGGGCCGAGCTCATCGAAGAGTGCCACGAACATCGGCCCCGTTGAGCGGAACAGGCGGCCCTTGCCGCGCGAACAATCCATGAGGCAGGCGGCGCTTTCGGGGAGCACGCGGTCGCCTGCATCGAATCCAAAGCGGGCATTGACCTCGGCGATATCGTCGACCTTAATGGCAATAAAACCTGCCTCGTGCGGCACGTGGCGCATCTCTCCAATAGCGTTGACCAGTGCGTGGACATCGCCCAGGCCCGTTACTGAGTCGGTCGTATCCGCTAGGCTTCGGTTGATGATAATGCCCACGTACATGTTGGGCTCGGTATCGGTGCCGTCCAAGCGGTAGCCCGTGCAGTCGCAAAGCGCGTACGCTCCGGTGGCGTCCATTACGCGATACTGCATGTAGTGGAAGTGCCACGTGCTGTTTATCACCATATCGAGCTCGGCGCGTACGTTGTCGCGGTCCTCGGGGTGGACGCGGGCGAGCCACATGTCGAGTGAGTTAAAAGGGTGCTGGGAGGGCAGGTCAAAATCGCGCACGGCGTTAACCGACCATTGCGATTCTCCAGTATCGAGGTTAAGGATGAACGGATAGCGCGTCTCGGAGCTCATGGAGATCGCTTGGAACACCCGGTCGTTGCAGGGAAGCTGATCGACGATTGGGCGTTGCGGCGCGTCATCGTCTTTCGGTTGCTGCACACGATGCATAAGCTTATAGCGATACATCTTGCGATCGGCATCCATCGTCATCTGGCGACGCGTGTCGCCAGCAAGTGGATCGACGCGCGAGCAGCCAAAGCTAAAGCTGCCGATCATGGGCGCCTTGCCGCCTGAGCTCGCCTCGATCAGCCCGGTACGTACCTGCTCCAAGCGCTGCTCGAGTTCAGTCTCGTTTGCGGAGAGCGAGATGAGCACAAACTCGTCTCCACCGATACGGAACAGCATCTCATCGTGTTCCATGGTTTCGGAGAGCGTGCGGCAGATGCTCAGAATATAGCGATTGCCTTCGGCGTGGCCAAACCTATCATTGCAATGCTTGAGATGGTCGATGTCAATATAGGCGCAGGTGAAGGGGTCGCCTTTGCGCCAGAGTTGCTCGACGTGACGGTCGAATCCGTTGCGGTTGCCCAAGTTGGTGAGCGGATCGATATAGGCGTTGCGCTCAAGCAGCTGGCGCTCTTGTTGCAGGATGGCATGCGTCTTTTGCAGTTGCTCACCAACGGCGCGTAGCTCAGCAGGCAGCGCGGCAACATCGAGTTCGGCGGTCGAGATGCCATTCGCAAGTCGCTGAAGATAGGCAATAATCGATTGCTCGCCCATGCGGTACGACTCGTTCATGATGGATAACCTCCTTGGGCGGAACAACGGTTTGTATCATATCCCCAATTTGGTTTGAATTGGGGATATAAGTTAGCTAATGGAGACAAATGTTCCCTTCGACGGTGGCGTTTTGCGTGCGAACGTATCAGTTGTTATTGCCACCATCGAGCAATGCCTCAAAATCCTTCGCCGGCATGGGGCGGTAGTAGAGGAAGCCCTGAGCGTAGCGGGCGCCCATTTGTTGTAGCATGTTCGCCTGCTCGTTTGTCTCGACGCCTTCGACCGCGACGGGCAGATGGAGCGACTGCGCCATCTCGAGCATCGATGAAATGATTTGCGTGCTGCGGCCTTGATCGCGGTCGGTGGGCGCAATCTGCCAAATGTGCTTGTCGAGCGTCACCATAAAGCCGCTTTCCTCGAGTGCGGGGATATGGGTGCGCATACTGTGGGCGGCTATTATTCGACAAACGGTAGCGCGGCGATGCGATGCTCGATAAAAATGCGACTGAGTCGATATATGTTGACGGGTATACTTGTCCCGTTTTAAAACGCAGGAACGGAGATGGTCACATGGCACAGCCGGATACGACGCGCACGGTGGGGCTTGCGCTCGAGGGAGGCGGCTACCGCGGTATGTATACGGCGGGCGTGCTCGACGTTTGGATGGAGCGCGGTTTGACCTGCGACCATATGGTGGGTGTCTCGGCGGGTGCGGCGTTTGGCTACAACTTTAAATCGCGCCAGATCGGCCGTGCCATTCGTTACAACAAGGCCTATTGCGCCGACAAGCGCTATGCGAGCGTGACCAGCTGGCTGCGATCCGGCGATATGTTCAATGCCGATTTTGCCTATCACGAGGTGCCTATCGAGCGCGATCCCATCGACTTGGAGGCGTATCGCGCCTGCCCCATGCGATTTACGTGCGTGTGTACCGATATCGAGACGGGCAAGGCCGTCTACCACGATCTACCGTATGGCGACGAGCGCGATATCGAGTGGATCCGGGCGTCGTCTGCCATTCCTGTGGCGACGCGTCCCGTTGCTATTGACGAGCATAAGTATCTGGATGGTGGCGTGGCTGATTCTATTCCCAGCGCATGGCTGTTTGCGCAGGGGTATGACCGCAATATCGTGGTACTCACGCAGCCGGCGGGCTTTGTGAAGCAGCCCAACAGCGTGATGCCCATGCTGCGGCGCGTGTTCCGTCACTATCCGGAGTTTGTTGCAGCGCTTGAGCATCGGCATGAGGTCTACAATGCCACGCTCGATGACCTGGCACGTCGAGAGGCTGCCGGCGAAATCTTTGTGGTGCGGCCGAGCGA
Organism: uncultured Collinsella sp.; assembly: GCA_900556515.1. Taxonomy (GTDB): domain Bacteria; phylum Actinomycetota; class Coriobacteriia; order Coriobacteriales; family Coriobacteriaceae; genus Collinsella. The sequence continues at coordinate 3,655 of USPH01000022.1, read as the reverse complement.
ATCGGTGAAGGTGCCGTCGCTGTGCCGCGAACCGGATGAGCTCGAGCGCATCTACCAGGTCGGCCGCCACGATGCAGAGGCGACTTTGCCGGCGTTGGAAGCGTATCTGGCGGGGTAAGGGTCGCATACGGAAAGCGCATCCCGGAATGGAGGCCCAAACTGGGATGCGCTTTCCATTGCTGAAGATATGAGGCTGCGAATCAGCTGTTCGGCCTATGCCTATGCCTGCTGCCAGGTGTCGACAAGCTCCTTGGCTGCGGCATGGGGGTCGTCGGCGCTGCAGACGGCGCTTACCACAAAGAAGCCGTCGACGCCGGTGGCCTTAAGCTGCGGCAAGTCGGCCGTCTTAACGCCGCCGCCCACCACGATGGGCACGGGGCTTGCCGCGTGGAGTGCGGCAAGGTCCTCAAAGCTCTTGGTGATGATAGAGCCGTCGGCCGCGCGTCCGCAGTCGCGCTTGGTCTCGGTCTCGTGGAGCGGGCCGATGCCCAGGTAGTCGACCAGGCTCATGTCGGCGGTCTTGACGTACTCGAGCATCTCCTCGCAACGGGCCGAAAGGCCCACGATGGCGTCGGGGCCCAGCAGCTTGCGGCAGACCTCGACGGGAATGTCGCTCTGGCCTACGTGCGCGCCGTCGACAGCAATACCCTGCTCGCGCGCGGCAAGCACACAGTCCAGACGGTCGTCGATCAGCAGGGCGACCTGACCGGTCTTACCGGCCTGTGCGATTGCCTGTGCGGCGTCGCCGGTCAGCGCAATGATCTCGCGGGCGCTTGCCACCTTGGAGCGCACCTGGATGCAGGTAAAGCCGGCGTCGAGTGCCTGGGCCACCACATCGCCCACGGGGCGTCCGAGCGTGTTTTCGGGGCCGAGCACCAGATAGGCCGAGATATCAAGGTTGTTGCGGATACTCATCGTGCTTCCTCCTGTTTCTTGATCTGCGCTTCCATGCGCTCGAGTTTGCCGGTCATGGTGTCGGTAAATCCGGGTCGAATATCTGCCTTGAGCACGACTTCGGTCCGGATGCCCTTGCTCGCCAGCACAAAGGTTGCGTCGCGCACGACCTGCATGACCTCGTCCCAGTCGCCCTCGATCTCGGTGAACATCGAGCTGGTGCGGTTGGGAAGGCCACTCTCGCGAATGACGCGCACGACCTCGGCGACCTCGGCGGACAGCTCATCGCCGGTGCCGCACGGGGCGATGGCCACGGCGACGAGTGTGTTCATGCCGGCGCTGGTTGTGGACTCGGACATGGCTTATGCCTCCTCGAGTTCGAGTTGGTTGTCGGCAATATCCTGGGCGGTCGCGCGGTAGAGCTCGTCGATAAAGGCGACCTTAAAGCTTGCCGGGGCATCGGCGACAGCGGCGGCACGCGTGCCGGCAACGTTGTAGACGGCAGTGCCGCAGATGGCTGCCGTAAACGGATCGGCAGCACAGGCGTACACGGCCAGTACGCCGCCTTGCGAGCAACCGCAGCCGGTGATCTTGGACATGAGCGGGCTGCCGCCGTGGGACTTGGCCACGGTCGTGCCGTCGGTGATTAGGTCGACTTCGCCCGAGACCACTACGGCGCCGCCGGTGTAGCGAGCGAGCGCCGCGGCGGCATCGCGGGCGGCGTCGACCGTGTCGGTGGTATCGACACCGCGCACGCGGCTCAGATCGGCTGCCTCGCCCTCAAGACCCCACAGGCCGGCAAGCGCGATGATCTCGGAGGCGTTGCCGCGTACGATGGCGGGCTTGTACTGCTTGAGCTCGTTTACCAGCTGGGTGCGCAGGCTACCGATGCCCAGGCCCACCGGATCGAGCACCCAGGGCTTGCCGGCGTCGTGTGCCGCCTTGGCCGCGCGGGGAATCGTCTGCTCGTAGATGGGGAAGAGCGTGCCCATGTTGAGATAGATGGCGCCGCCGCCGGCAACGAGCGCCTCGCCCTCGTCGGGCAGATAGACCATGGCGGCCGAACCGCCCACGGCGAGCTGCGCGTTGGCGACAAAGTCAATCGTCACCGTGTTGGTGATGGAGCCGGCCATTGGATTGGTGGCGCGAATCTCCTCCACGGCCTTGACCATATGCTGCTTAAGCTGTTCCGAATCAATCACTGCACATGCCTCCTTGGCATAGAAAAGGGGCGCTGTGCATAGACAGCGCCCCTGCAAAGGCGGCATGCTCCCTACGCCAGCATTAACTGACAGGTTCAAAGGATTGGGCCCCATGCCCTCTCAGCCTTGTGGTTTGCACCGCCGGCACTCCCGCATCGAATCTGTTGTTCCCTATACTAACGCACCTGCCAAAAAGGGACAGGTTTATTTTGGCAGGTCGTTACAATAGGTAGGACCGATACGAATGGGGGCCTTATGATAAAACTTGTGCTGACCGATATGGACGATACGTTGATTCCAGCCGGGCATGACGGCGCCAGCGACTACGCCATCGAGGGCATTCATGCCATGCAGGCGGCGGGTCTGCACTTTGGCCCGGTTTCGGGTCGCCAGCCGTCTGCGATGGGCTGGATGTTCCGCAATCGCGCCGAGTGCTTTTCGACTGGTGCGTTCTGTAACGGCCAGGTTATGTTTGTCGACGGTCAGGCGATCGCTTCGCGCGCGACCGACAACGATGCCCTGATGCGTCTGGCCGATTACCTCGAGCAAGAGACCGACGATACATTTCTAAAAGTCTATAGCCTGGGCGATGACTTTTGGGGCAACGATGCCTATTGCGTGACGAGTGATCCCGAGCGCGTTCGTCACGCCATGGAGTCGGGCGGCAACGCATGGCTCAAAGGCGAAGAGGCCCCGTGCCGTCCCGTCGTTGATGAAGTGCCGGTGTTCAAGGCGAATATCTGGAGTGCCCGTTCGCGTGAGGCGCTCGCGGAGCTACGCGAGCGCGTTGCCGTTGAGGTGCCGGAACTCTCGCTTGTGTTTCCCAACAACCGCGTGCGCCTGTTTGACATCCTTCCGGCTGGTTGGGACAAGGGTTGCGCTGCGCTGGAGTTGGCGCGCGCTTTGGACCTGACGCCCGATGAGGTGGCCGTATTTGGCGATTCCGATAACGATCTGCCCATGATCGATGCCGTTCCCAACTCCGTTGCAGTCGCCAATGCCAACGAGGCTGTCACGGCTGCCGCGCGCTGGCATATCGGCGCTGCGGCAGACGATGCGGTCGCCGGGGCTCTGCATCAGATTGCCTCCTGCGCCGCGACGGGGGAAATGCCGTCGTTTATGCGTCAGATGAGCACGACGGGTTTCGACGTCACGAACGTCTAGGGAGGGCGCTATGAAGCTTCAGCAGCTCAGGTATGTCGTCAAAGTTGCCGAATGCGGCAGCATTACCGAAGCCTCGCGCCGGCTCTTTGTGTCGCAGCCTTCGATTACCGCGTCGATCCGCGATCTCGAAAACGAGATGGGTGTGCACATCTTTGAGCGCACCAACAAGGGTGTCATTGTGTCCGAGGAGGGCGAGACCTTCTTGGGCTACGCGCGACAGGTGCTTGACCAGGCCGATCTGCTCGAAGGCAAGTACAAGGGCGCATCCGAGCGGGTGCCGCACTTTAGTGTGAGCTGCCAGCATTATTCCTTTGCCGTTAACGCGTTTGTTGACGTGATCCGCGAGCTGTCTCTTATACACATCTCCGAGCCCACGAGACATGCGCAGATCTCGT
>USPH01000021.1 GCA_900556515.1 uncultured Collinsella sp. | reverse complement strand
CCGTAATCCATCGAGAATACGGGGATCGGTTCTGTGGACAATCGATTGCCGTCGACGTCTTTGACGATCGTGTCGAGGTGACGAATCCTGGCGGCCTTTACGGGGGAAAGACTCGCGAGAACTTGTTTGACGGCAGCTCCCGATGCCGTAACGCGACGCTTGTGAAGCTCATGTCGATTGTCCCGCTGCCGGATGGCGCAGGTTCACCGGCTGAGGGCAATGGCTCGGGCATCCCGATGATGATCGATGCCATGCGCGCGCATGGTCTGGCCGAGCCCCTGTTCTGCCCGGGGTTCGATCGGTTCAAGGTCGTACTTTACCGTTCAAAGATCGAGCCGGTCGATCATGGCGGGGGCTTAATTGTGACGGCACTCAAACACTACGGCGAGCTGGGGACGCGTGAGCTGGCAGAACGCACGGGGCTTACAATTTCCCAGGTTAGGTCGCGCGTCAACGCGCTCATTGCTCAAGGCGAGCTTGAGCCCACGGCGCCGACGACGAGCCGCAACCGCAAGTATCGACTGTCAGAGCGCGTGGAATAAATGCGTTAGTGGACGAGGCGAACCAATAATCGACCCTCAATTGGCGCCCACTAAGATAAAGCGGTTGTTGCTCAGTCGACGGTGATGCTAAAGACTCGGCTTACGCCGGCATGGCCCCGAACCCGTCCATCAAGAACAGCCTAAGAACCAGCTTGATGACATATCCCGGTTTGACTTCAGCCGTGCCAAAGACGCTGCGCTCGGCGAGCTCGCTGCAGTATGCATAGATGTCGCGGATAAGGTCCGCGCCCGAGAGCGTAAACATGTAGCCTGCGTCCGAAAGCGCATTGGGCGCGGCGGGCAACTTGGCCATGTGGCAGAACGTTTGCAGGTCGGGCTCCATAACATTCTGGTAGTCGAGGTGGCCGCTGGCATCCTGTGCGGCAAGCTCCAATTGGCGCACAAAATCTAGCGCCGCCGCTAACACAAAGCTCGGAGTAGGCGCATTGACGTCCTGAGTGGTCGCCACAAGCCTGCCCGCCGCCTGCGTGACAAGCCAAGCGACCTCGCGCTGGCAACGCACGGCCTTGCGCGTAACCGGCTTGATGGACGAAGAAGAAACGCTCCCCTTAGGCGGATTCGAAGCAGCCACAAGACCCTCCCATGAACAATCCGGCCCAACAAGCCCGGATGAAACACGTGCTACATCAGTATACAGGGGAGTGGGGCAGCGGGGTACAAGCGCGCCAGCGGCAAACCGAGAGCATCAACGATGCGCCGATCGCGGAATGAGATCTCGTAATAATTGACTCTCGGCCATATTATTGAGGGGCATGACTCGCGTTCGTATGGTTGTAGGTGCTGGCGATGAACGACATTGACCTTGCTGTTCCGTTGATGGATGGACCAAGCTATGATCGTGCCTGCAGTCTCGTGCCTTCCGAATACGTTGAGGCATGGGAGTGGTTTCTGGGTGAGGAGCAGCGCGGCGGCGTTTGGACCAGCCTTCCGCATCACACCAAGGAAGATAGCCCTCAGTATCAGTGTCGTTTGAGAATTGGCTCGGATTTCTTTCCCGTAACGCGGGATTCGGGGATCTTCTGGCCGGGCCAGGATCGGGTGAAGCAAGATCCCAATAAGACCTTTGCGCTTTCGGTCCATAACTCTAAAAAGAGCTTCTACACCGATGTGCCTCCGCTCTATTTGGACGATGGTACGTGGGTCATTAAGTACTCGGTTCAAGCGCCGGGTGCCGTTGGTTCTCGAGACCAGAATTACAACCGTAAAATGCTCAACTGCATGGAATGTGGCGTCCCGGTCGGAGTCATATTTGCAACCGAGGTGGGCTATAAGGTGCTCGGCCTTGCGTTTGTTGAGCGGTTCGAGCCCGAAAACGGATGGTTTGTTCTGCACGGCCCTGTTCATAAAGGCGGACCGGACCCTCGTTTTGCGCCCGACATGAGTTATCTGAAGCACATACCCGTCGATATTGAGTTTGCCGGACGGGGTGCGACCGATGACGAAAAGGTCCGCTATGCGTTAAGTCGCGAGCGATTGGGGCAACAATGGTTCCGTAAGCAGCTCGTTGCCGCCTATGACGGCCGTTGCGCGGTGTCAGACTGCGGCGTCAGCGAAGCTCTGGAGGCTGCACATATCGAGAATTACTCGGGACCCAAATCGCAGGTTGCCAGCAACGGTATTCTGCTTCGGCGCGACCTTCATTCCCTATTTGATGCTCACCTGATTTCGTTTGAGCCTGTTTGCGGCGAATATCGGCTGTGCGGATCGTACCTGCTGGATAAGACCGACTACGCTTCCTTTGCGGGTGCGACGCTAAGGCAGCCGAATGAACATCAGTGGCGACCCAATGCGGTGTTTCTTGAGGCCCATCGCATCGAGTTCGATCGCTCAGAAAAGAAGCGTGAACAGGTGGGGCTTCTGCCGTATTAGCGTATTAGGATTTGGCGGTCTTTTAAGATCGTGTTGTTTGATCGGATCGCGTGGCGATGCAATCTCGTACACGCCCGCCGGTGCATGCTCTTCCTAATTTGTATAGCGAGAGGGGAGCGTGTATGAGTTGGCGAGGCGACATTGCGATGGGGAAGTACGGAAAACTGCCGTGTGCCCTTATAGACAACAATATGTTTCCGAGCGTAGAGGTTGATTGCGGGTCGTTTGTCGTTGCCTGCCCTTGCTGCGGCTCGCAAATACCGTGTCTCGACATTCGGTTCATCGATGCGCGCGACAAACTCAGTGACGAAGTGAGGAAACGCACGGGCGTTCATATGCCGGTGTATCCGGAGAAATGCCCTGTTTGTGGCCTCGATATCGTGTACGACGCCGGCGACGAGGGATAGGTGATGCGGAGGAGCTGGCTATGAAGGCCTCTCTGTCTCTACAAATAAACCCCCTCGCCGAGTTGCCTGTGGAACTCGGCGTGATGGTCGCGTGCCCAGGTAAAGAGCGCCTGGTCAAAGTCGGTGCGCGTGGCCGGGACGCCAAAGACGCCGGCAACCTCGACGCGCACAAACTCCAGTGCCGGCAGCTTGTTGATGGCAGTGAGGGCAAACGGGGACGAGGGCTCCTCGAACAGATAGCGGCTGCCTTGCAGCGCGTCGCAACTGGTGCACGTGTTGCCGAGCGACGGGGCTTTGGAGGCTCGCGCGCCTACGGGCTTGTAGCCGCAGCGCTTATGAAGGTAGTCGCGGATCTCGCCCGGCACGCAGCCAAGAGCGGGCACGATGGCGAGTGCGTTGGCGTTGGCCGTGTCGATGGCAATGTGCCCGGCTTCGTTGGGCGCGTGCGCGATGGCGACGCTCTCGTCGTTATCGGTTCGATAGGGAATGCCGAAGGCCGCGACCGAGGTCTCTTTGTGACACTTCCAGCACTCGCGCTTGCCCAGTACTAGATATATATACGGCGCTGAGGGGTCGGATCGGTCAACACCAGGCAGCCACTCGGCAAAGGGCTCGGGGTTAACGCCGCTGGGTACATACCAGACCTTCTTGGTCCGGTCCCATTTGGCGCCCAGCGCCTTGGCTTCTTCTTTGTGCGAAAAGGGGACATCGAGCTCGGTGCGCATGGCGGCTCCTTGGTGCTGCAGGTGCAAGTGGCCCAAGGATACCGCAGGGCGCAGACATCGCGGCGTTTTGCTGAGAAGTTGCGGTGCGGACTGATTGGTTATGCCGATGGATATATCGGCTAGTAGATGGTCGGCTTTTGGCTAGTTGGGCGGTTGGAACTGCCAGCGGATTTAGCGACATAAAACAAAACAGCCCAGAGGACATAGCCTCTGAGCTGCGAACATTTGGTGGGCGTTAGAAGATTTGAACTTCTGACCTCTTCCGTGTCAGGGAAGCGCTCTCCCCCTGAGCTAAACGCCCGATCAAGGGTGCGCAAGCGCGCAAGGGATAATATAACGGAGCCTGAACTCGGTGGCAAGAACATTTTTAAAAATCGCTTACATTGTGGAATTCGGGGGCTTTGTCATATCCATTTCAAAAGAGCCTGCTGCCGCGATTTGGCTGTCGCATAATGCAAGGCCATTGCGGTATCGAGCTATGGAAAGACGCCTGCGGAATTGTCCTACCGATAAGCGGACAAGCCTCCAACTGGTGCCTTCGCCATGGTAAGGTAAGCCGAATTATTTCCAGGCTGTTTCGGGGGAGTGGAATGAGCAAAGAGTGTGTCGAGCAGGTCGAAGGCGCAGGGGCTTCGGTGCCGATGACCGATATATCGAACATTGATGTGCCCGAGGGCACCGACGAGCTCAGCCGCAACACCCGTCGCGCATGGCGCGACCGCCTGAACAACGCTTCGACGCGCAAGATGATCACGGGCGTCTTGGCTACGCTGGTGGGCGGTTCGTTTTGGGGCTTCTCGGGCACCAGCGCGAGCTTTCTGTTCGATACCTACCACGTCGACACCTTGTGGCTTATGAGCGTGCGTCAGATTCTCGCCGGTCTACTCTTTATGGCCGTGGTTGTTACGCGCGACCGCGAGCGCCTGGTTAAGCTCTGGACCACACCCGCCGATCGCAAACAGCTGCTGCTCTTTACCGCCTTTGGCCTGCTGTTCAACCAGTTTTGCTATCTATCGGCCGTGCGCCTGACGAACGCCGGAACCGCGACGGTGCTCCAGTGCCTGCAGCTCGTTATCATCATGGGCTACACCTGCGTAACCGATCGCCGCATGCCGCGTACTCGCGAAGTCATCGGCATTGGCTTGGCTCTGGGCGGAACCTTTTTAATCGCCACCGGCGGCGACCCCACCAGCCTGAATATCTCGCCGCTTGGCCTGATCGCGGGTCTTATGTGTGCGGTCAGCGCCACGTGTATGGCGGTGATCCCCGCCAAGATCCTGCCCGAATACGGCAGCCCCATCGTCACGGGCTCGGCAATGCTCGCGGCGGGCGTGGTCTCGTGTGCCTTCGTGCAGCCCTGGGCGCATATGCCGGCGCTCGATGCCGCCGGCGTCGAGGCGCTCGCGGTGTTCGTGGTTATCGGCTCGTTTTTTGCTTACATGCTCTATATGCAGGGCGTTAAGGACATCGGCTCGGTGCGTGCGAGCCTCATCGGAACTGTGGAGCCGGTTTCGGCGACCATCACCAGCGCCGTGATGCTGGGTACGGTGTTTTTGCCGACCGACCTTATCGGCTTTGCCATGATCATCGTGATGATGTTCCTTACGGTGTAGTTGACGCCGCCGCCAAGACAGAAAAGGTGTTGTGCCGCATTTTCGCCAATTGATGTCCGTGTCTGGAGTTTAGCTGTCGATGCTCAAAATGCCATAAACTAGTAACGTTATGGACTTTTTCATTGCGACTCAATTGCGAGGATTTCTTTATGGCTGGTAATCACTTTAAGGGCAGCGATAGCGGCCGTCCTGCAGTTCCGCCGCGTCCGAACGGGGCTGGTAAGGCCGGCACGCCGGGCGGCGCTGGACAGGGCGGTTCCGGTAAGCGCGTGTCCCCGGGCGAGACGGCGATGTTTACCGCTCTGTACGAGCAGTCTCAAAAGGCAAAAAAGACCGGCCGTGCAAGAGGGAATGTCTTTGCGGGCGGTGCAACCTCCGCGTCGCAGCCGAGCGGGGCTCCTTCGGTGCCTGCGAACAACGCGGGTGCTGCCAACGCCGCGAATGCTGCCGGCAACGTTAATGCCGGCAAGGCCGCCAACAATACTCCTTCTGCCGGTGGCGCGGGGCTTACGGGTAACCTTGGCACGATTTACACCGGCGCCTCCGAGACTGGCACGTTCGCCCGCCTGGATGATAGCGGTGCCGAGTTTGCGGGCTCGGGTTCCAAGGAAGATTATTACGATTTTGGCTTGAACTACGGTAGCGACGCTTCGTCGAGTTCGACCTCTGACGGTCTGGTCCGTCATCGCCATCGCAAGGGCGAGCGCAAAAAGCGTCACACCGGCGCCATTATTGCCGCTGTAGTCGCGGTGCTTCTCGTTGCGCTTGGCGCAAGCGGCTTTATGCTGCTTAACTCGGCAAAGACCGTAAAGAGCGAAGCGAAGGAGGCTGTCGAGATCGTCGGTGGCCTTAAGGACAAGGTCACGTCGGGCGATTTTTTGACGCTGCCTGACGACGCGAAAAAGATCGATGAGCTCTGCGACAGCATGAAGGCGGAGACCTCGAGCCCGCTGTGGGCGGCGGCTTCGTTTATCCCGGTGTATGGCAGCGATATCAATGCGGCCCGCACCATGATTGACGCCCTGTCCGATGTCTCGAGCAATGCGCTGGTTCCCATGGCCGACAACCTCTCGCAGGCTACGCCCGGCAAGCTGTTCCAGGACGGCATGATTAACGTGTCCGCGCTGCAGGCGGTCGCCGATTCGCTTTCCAGCAGCTCGAAGGTGTTCAAGAGCGCCAACGAGAAGGTCCAGGGCATTGGCGATACTCATATTTCCCAGGTGACCGAGCTGGTCGATAAGGCCAAGGACGGCTTTGCCACCCTCAACGGCGCGGTTGACGCGGCGGAGAAGGTCGCCCCCGTCCTTCCCCAGATGCTCGGCGCCAACGGCCAGACGCGCAACTACCTTGTGTACGCCATGAACAACGTCGAGATTCGTGCCTGCGGCGGCTTTGGCGGTTCGCAGGGCCTGATTTCGGTCACCGACGGCCAGATGTCGATTGGCGAGTTTGTTCCCCGCATTGGACTCAGCGAGGATGAGGCAGTCGAGAGCGTCGACGAAGAGGATGAGGCGCTGTTCGGCAACCACAGCAACCTGTACAACTCGGGCAATACCTATTCGCCTGATTGGCCCCGCAACTCGCAGCGTGTCGCCGCGCTGTGGAAGTCCCAGTATGGGCAGGACGTTGATGGCGTCGTCGGCATCGATCCGGTGTTCTTGCAGTACCTGCTGGGCCTTGTCGGTAATGTCTCGCTGCCTGATGGTACGGTCGTCGACGGTACCAACGCGGCGAAGGTTCTCATGCACGATGTGTATTGGAACTATCCGGTCGAGGAATCGGACGGCATCTTTGCGGCTGTTGCCAGCGCCGCCTTCGACAAGATTCTCGGTGGCATCGGTGACGTCGACGTTACAAAGCTTGTCGGTGCATTCGAGCGCGGTGCCGAAGAGGGCCGTCTGATTGCTTGGATGAGAAACGATGATGAGCAGAATGCCATCAAAGAGACGGGCATTGACGCTTCGCTGCCCGATCCGGATGATCCGAGTGCCGATCCCGTTGCCGGCGTTTACTTTAACAACCTGAGCTTCTCCAAGCTCGACTGGTATCTGAACGCCGACACGCAGATCGGCCAGGGCATCAAGAACGGCGACGGCACGTGCTCGTATCGCATCACCGTTACTCTGACGAACATCATGACGCAGGAGGAGGCAGGCAAGCTGCCCGACTACGTTGCGGCGAGCGCACCCGATGCCGCGCGTGACGACGAACGCCTGAATGTCTCGTTGTTTGCCCCGACGGGCGGCAACATCAGTGACCTTACGGTTGAGGGCACACAGTTTGGCCTTGGCGCCGCTACGTGGCATGGAATCCCCTTCTATTCGGGCACCGTTGACCTGCATGCTGGCGAGACGACGACGATCACGTATACGCTGACCACGTCGGCCGAGGCGGGGGACAAGCCGCTTACGCTGCGTCAGACTCCTACATGCCAGGCGGCTCGCGACAGCGCGTCGGCGTAGGGTTTTTCTGGTAGCGCAGATAATCGAGTACCATTTTGGGGCGGACAGGCAATCTGTTCGCCCCTATTTTGTAAGGAGAGCGCATGAAGTACTTTGGCACCGACGGCTTTCGCGGTGAGGCCAACGTTGGGCTGACGGTAGAGCACGCTTATAAGATTGGCCGTTTTGTGGGCTGGTATTACGGCGCCAACCGCAGTGCTAAGGCGCGCGTGATCGTGGGCAAGGACACGCGTCGCTCGAGTTATATGTTCGAGGCGGCGCTGGTGAGCGGCCTGGTCGCGAGCGGTGCGGACGCCTATATGCTGCACGTGATCCCCACGCCGGGCGTAGCGCACCAGACCGTGGAAGGCTGCTTCGATTGCGGCATCATGATCAGCGCGAGCCACAACCCGTTTTGCGATAACGGCATTAAGCTCGTCAACAGCGACGGCTTTAAGATGGACGAGGACGTACTGGAGCTCATCGAGGACTACATCGATGGCAAGAGCGAGGTGCCGCTGGCCACGGGCAACCACATCGGTGCCACGGTGGACTACATGCAGGGCCGCAACCGCTACATTGCTTCGCTCATCGCCAGCGCGAACTTTTCGCTGCAGGGCGTCAAGATCGGCATCGATTGCGCCAACGGCTCGGCATCCTCGGTGGCCAAGCCGGTGTTCGACGCACTGGGCGCCGATGTGCGCGTGATCAATGCCGCGCCCGACGGCTTTAACATCAATGTCGACTGCGGCTCTACGCATATTGAGCGCCTGCAGCGCCACGTGGTGGAGCAGGGCCTGGATGTGGGCTTTGCCTACGATGGCGATGCCGACCGCTGCCTGGCCGTGGACGAGCGCGGCCGCGTGGTCGACGGCGACCAGATCCTGTACGTGTGCGGTGTGTACCTGAACAAGCACGGGCGTCTCTCGGGCGGTACCGTGGTGCCGACGATCGCCAGCAACTTTGGCCTGATCAAGTCGTTGGAGCTTGCCGGCCTGAGTGCCGTGACCAGCGGCGTGGGCGACCGTCACGTGTATGCCAAGATGCGCGAGGGCGGCTACAGCCTGGGCGGCGAGCAGACGGGCCATACGATCTTTGGCGATATCGAGCGCACGGGCGACGGCATTATGACCTCGCTGCGCGTGATGGAAGTGATTCGTGCCGAGCGCGAGACGCTCTCGCAGCTCACGGCTCCGTGCAAGCTGCTGCCACAGGCGCAGGTGGCCGTGCACGTGGCGGACAAGGACGCCGCGCTCGAGAATATGGGCGTGCAGAACGCCATCGCCGAGGCCGAGGTTGCGCTGGCAGGCGAGGGCCGCGTGCTCGTGCGCAAGAGCGGAACCGAGTCGGTTATCCGCGTGCTGGCCGAGGCGCCCGACCAAGCATCCGCCGATGCCGCCATGAAGCGCATCGCCAACGCGCTCGAGGCTTTATAGCTACGCGGTTTTACCAAACCGCGTAGCTGCTCGACGCTGCAAACGGCCCCAAGCGGCAATCTGACGTTCAATTTCAAGGGCGCGACCAGAAGGTCAGCGCCCTTTCATTTCACGTCACCTTGCTCGCTTGGGGCCGTTTTCGCTGACGTTGCCAAGACATTAGCGTCAACGAACTAGTCATTGGGTACCTAGTTATTGGGTGAAAAAAGGGGACGCTGCGGATTGGTTCCGCGGCGTCCCCTTTGCGTTGGCGTGTCGGTTATGCCTTACAGTTCGTAGAGCGTGGTGAACTTGTCCTGCAGGTAGCTGCAGTAGTAGCGGGCATCGAACGCCATGCCGCACGCGCCCTTGATGAGCTCCGGCGCGTCCTTGGCGCGGCCCCACTGCCAAATGTGCTCGCCCAGCCAGGCGCGGACAGGTGTCAGGTCGCCGCTCGCGCAGGCGCCGTTAAGGTCGACACCGTCGCGGCACATGGCCGGCACAAACATGGCATCGTAGGCACTGCCCAGCGCATACGTGGGGAAGTAGCCAAACGAGCCGCCGCTCCAGTGCGTATCCTGTAGGCAGCCGTGCGTGTCGTCGGGAACGGGAATGCCCAGGTACTCATCCATAAAGCGATTCCAAAGCGCGGGGATGTCCTTGGCCGTGGCCTCGCCGGCAAACAGCATGCGCTCGATCTCGTAGCGCACCATAACGTGCAGCGGATAGGTGAGCTCGTCGGCCTCGGTGCGGATCAGCGAAGGCTGCGCGATGTTCACGGCGTGGTAGAGCGTGTCCTCGTCGACGTCGCCGTAGACCTCGGGTGCGTGGCGGCGCAGCACCTCGAGCAGCGGTCCCATAAAGGCACGGCTGCGGCCCACGGTGTTCTCAAAGAAGCGGCTCTGGCTCTCGTGGATGCCCATGGAGGTGCCGCCCTCCAGGCAGGTGCGCGCATAGGCGGGACTGACGCCCAGCTCGTACATGGTGTGCCCCGCCTCGTGGATGATGCTGTAGACGTTGGAGATGCAATCGTCCTCGTAGATGTGTGTCGCGATGCGCGCGTCACCCACGGCAAAGCCCTCGCTAAACGGGTGCTCGGTAAAGGCAAGCGTGGTGTCGTCCAGGTTCAGGCCGACGAGCTTCATCAGGTCGAAGCTCATGGCGCGCTGGGCGGCCTCGGGCACGCGGGCGTGCAAAAAGTCGGCATCGGGCTGCTGGCCGCGCTCGCCGATGGCGTGCACGAGCGGCACGACCGTGGCCTTGACCTCCTCGCAAAACGCGTCGAAGCTCTTGGCGGAAAGGCCGCGCTCGTACTGGTCGAGCCAAACGTCGTATGGGTCGCGCTTGGGGTCCATGAGTTCGGCCTGATGCTTAAGTTGGGCGACGATTCTATCCACATAGGGCTCAAAGCTCGCCCAGTCGTTGGCCGTCTTGGCCTTATGCCACACGGCGTCGGCCTCGCAGGTGAGCCTGGTCCAGGCCTCGGCCTCCTCGGTAGGAATAACGCTTGCCTCGCGCTGGTCGCGGCCGAGCACGCGAATCTCGTCGAGCAGCTGCGGGTCGTCTACGTGTCCGCCTGCAACCGTCTCGCGCGCTAACGAGCGTACGAGCTCAACGGACTTCTCGCTGGTCAGCAGCTTGTGATGCTCGCCGGCAAGCGTGCCCATGGCGTCGGCACGGGCGGCAGCGCCGTTGGCAGGAGCAATCGTCGCTCCATCGAACTCGGCAATCTTGAGCAGGTACTCGCGAGTCCACAGCTTGCCCTCGAGTTTGCGGAACTTTTTGACGGCCTTGTCGACTTTAGCGGCCTTGACGCCCTTGGCGGCCTTTGCCACGGCGGCCTTGGCCTTCTTATCGAGTTTCTTTCCCATACCGTATCCTTAATCTCGCAGGCCGAGCGCCGCAGGCGGGTGCGCGGCCAGTTTGCACAGCTACCTGCCTTGTACCCAGCGCGAACAAAACGGAACGCGGCGATGCGCTCGCGAAATGTGTTATCCTATAGCCCAATGCGTTGACGGAGAGGGTTTTGCCCGCCGCGTCGCCGGCAAGAGAGGGAAGGTCATGGGCTGCAAGCCTTCCTGCGGTGGCAAGGGCCAAGCGTTCACTCCCGAGCAGCGACCTCAACGGGCACGCGGCCAGTGGCAGCAAAGTCCCAGTAGGGAAGCCGTGAGCCTCGCGACAAGAGGCACAGAGTGGGCGCGGCGGGCCAGACATCCGCCGGGTCAAACAAGGTGGTACCGCGGAATTTAACCGTCCTTGGGCAATGCACATGCCCGAGGACGGTTTTTTGTTACCGAACCGGGCCGCGCATCCGCAGCATCGGGCAGCGTCAGCCGTCCCGGAGTGCGGATGCGCGAGAGACGAAAGGGAAGACATGAGTCTGATTGATGATCTGGTCAAACTCGAGGAAGAGGCCAAGGAGCTCGTCGCAGGCGCCGACGACGCTGCCAAGCTCGAGGCCGCGCGCGTTGAGCTGCTCGGCCGCAAGGGCCGTATCACCGGCCTGATGCGCATGATGGGCAAGCTCGCCCCCGAGGATCGTCCCATGATGGGCAAACGCGCCAACGAGATGCGCCAGCTGATCGAGGGCATGCTCGACGAGCGCACCACCGAGATGAAGGCCGCCGCCCTCAAGCACGCATTCGAGCACGAGGCCGTCGACATCACGCTGCCGGGCATCCGTCCGCAGATCGGTCACCAGCACCTGATCAAGCAGATCATCGAGGAGGCCGAGGACATCTTCTGCGGCATCGGCTACACCGTCGAGTCCGGCCCCATGGTTGATACCTCCTACTCAACTTCACCGCGCTCAACGCGCCCATGGATCACCCGAGCCGCTC